>CAJVYE010000089.1 GCA_913009285.1 uncultured Nitrospirota bacterium
TGTGCGCAGCTTGGGTGTGGTACATGTGGTTGAGATAGTATTAGTGCATGACGCTTCCAAGTAGAACTACTCCAATAAAAACTTTTCTGTCTCTTTTCTTTTTTTTTTTTTAATGATACGGCGACCACCGAGATCTACACTCTTTCCCTACACGACGCTCTTCCGATCTCTTAGCACTGGCTGTAGATCGCAATAGATTTGGTTCTATTATAACAGAGATCATTAGCAGACATACAAATATAGAAGTAGTGCGCAAGGAAGTAACAGATATACCTCTGGATTCAATTGTGATCATTGCCTCAGGACCTCTTACATCAGATAGTTTAGGAGAGCACATAAAGGAATTGGTCAATGAGAAGCATCTATATTTCTATGATGCTATATCACCAATAGTAGATGGTGAGTCGATAGATTATAAGAAGGTATTCTTTGGATCGAGGTATAACAAGGGTGGAGCAGATTATATCAATTGTCCTATGTCAAAGGAAGAGTATTATTGTTTCTGGGAAAATTTATTAAAAGGCAGGAGGGTCCCTCTGAGAGATTTTGAGAACATAACCTACTTTGAGGGGTGTATGCCGATAGAGGTAATGGCAGAGAGGGGTAAAGATACGCTCACCTTTGGGCCTTTTAAACCAGTGGGACTTCAGAGGCCAGATAATGGAGAAAGACCGTATGCAGTGGTTCAACTCAGAAAAGAGGATGCAGAGGGAAGGTTATATAATATGGTTGGAATGCAGACCAAGCTTACCTATAGCGAACAGAGGAGGATATTTCGAACCATACCGGGCCTTGAAAGGGTAGAGTTCGTCCGGTATGGGAGTGTCCATAGAAATACATTCATAAACTCACCAAGGTTATTGATCCCCACACTTCAGTTGAAGGGAAGGGATAGGACCCTCTTTGCAGGACAGATTACCGGGGTGGAGGGATATATCGAATCGGCAGCCACAGGGCTATTAGCAGGGATAAATTCTTCGAATATTATAAAGGGAGAAGAGCTTCAGATATTTCCTAATACCACATCTATAGGAGCATTGGTGAGATACATAACTACAGCCGATTCGAGGAATTTCCAGCCAATGAATATCAATTTTGGATTATTTCCACCCCTGAAAGAAAGGATCAAAGAGAGGTCTCTCAGGAATAAGAAGATTGTTCAGAGGGCATTGGATGATTTAGATAAAATAAGGGCACAAGGCACAAGGTATAAGGCTAAACCATAAATCTTCACCTTAAGCCCTGAGCCTTGCACCTTAAGTACAAGATAATGAGTGATAAACCGCATATTCAATATTCCACTATAATAGAGGATCTGTCGATAGAGGATAAGATCGGGCAGATGCTAATGGTGGGCTTTGAGGGGAAATCACTATCAGAAGGGATAGCAGAGCTGATTATTAAATACAGGATAGGGGGAGTTATTCTATTTTCGCATAATATCGAGACTCCCAGGCAGATCAGTATCCTGTGTCATCAATTGCAAGAATGTGCACGTTCAGCTGGTCATAAGATGCCACTATTTATCTCTGTGGATCAGGAGGGTGGACGTGTGTCACGATTTAAGGCCCCTTTTCTACAGTTTCCAGGGAGTGGGGAACTTGGCGCTAAGGATTCAGAGGAACTTGTAGAGTCGAATGCCAGGGCCATAGGGAAAGAATTGCAGAGGATAGGGATAAATCTGAACCTTGCTCCTGTATTGGATGTAAACACTAATCCTCAAAATCCTGTTATCGGGGATAGGGCCTTTGGTGCGGATCCGGATATGGTATCACGTTTAGGGGTAGCAGCTATTAAGGGATTTCAGGAGAGTGGCATTATTCCTGTGGGAAAACATTTTCCAGGTCACGGGGATACCTGTGTTGATTCCCATAAAGAGTTGCCTATAGTAAATCATGGTTTGGATCGTATAAAGGAGGTGGAACTGAGACCATTCTCTGCTGCAATCAAATCAGGGTTAAATGCAATTATGACTGCCCATGTCGTCTATTCCAGGATCGATCCTGATTATCCTGCAACACTATCAAAAAGGATTCTTAAAGGTATCATGAGGGAGGATATGGGATTTAAAGGGTTAATAATTACTGATGATCTTAAGATGAAAGCAATAACTAAGAACTACAACTTTAGAGATGTCGTGGTTCTTGCAGTAAATGCAGGTGCTGATATCCTCCTTATCTGCCATGATAAGGAGAGAGAGGTGAGGGGATATAAAGAGCTGATGGATGGTATGGAAAAGGGGATTATTTCGGTGGAGAGAGTAGATGAATCTGTTAAAAGGATATTAAAATTAAAGAAATCTATTGTAAGACCTGGTTGATTCTGATATATTTTCATTGATAGAATCCCAATAAATGTTAGAAATTCAAGATACTTAATAGCTACTAACTTTAGTTCACTTTAGACACTTTAGTTCACTTGTAGGGGGAGAATTTATGAGAAAGAGATCTAAATCAGAAATGAGTGATTTGGATTCCTTTTTCGGAAAGGGGATCAGTCTTAAGGGCATATTAAAGGCTAGAGGTACCATCAGGTTTGATGGGAAGATGGAAGGGGAGATTACAAGCGATACATTTATTCTGGGTGAAAGTGGAACTATAAATGCAGATATTAAGGTCAGGGCATTTATAAATATTGGGAGGATAAAAGGAAATGTCTCTGCTCTTGAGAAGGTTACCCTATATAAAAACAGTAGTCTCGATGGTAACATTGAAACAGCCAAGTTGATCATTGAAGAAGGAGCACGTTTCGAAGGTAATTGTAAGATGTATGAGATGGAGAAGGTGGTGGAGAAGGAGAAAAATGTTATTAAGGCTATACCGCAGAAGAGAGAATGGGAGAAGAGGAAGGTTGCAGCGGTTATTGTTATTGCATTGGTGATATCCTCCTTTCTCATTTTTGGTTCATCGGCTGGCAAGAGACTCAGTGGACTATTTGTTGACAATCCTATCAGGCATATAGATTCCGGGTTTCAGTATTTAGAAAAGGGGAATTTGAAATATTCCTTATCAGAGTTCAAAAAGGCAATTGAGATGGATGACTCTAATTTTAAGGGGTATCTGGGTATAGGTGAGGTTTTGAAAATAAAAGGACTAGAGGATAGGGCTATTCAGTATTTTAAGAAGGCAGTGGAGCTTAAACCAGATTGTGTAGAAGGTCGTCTGGGACTCGGAGAGATATATACCAGGAAAAGCTTAGATGATAAGGCACTGGTTGAGTTCAGAAAGGTTTTGGAATTAGATACCTCCAATTTAGATGCTCATTTAGGTTTAGGTGCGATTTTGAAGAGAAAAGGAGTTAAGGATGAGGCGATATTAGAGTATGAAAAGGTAGTAGAGCTTAAACCAGATAGTGTAGAGGCTCATCAGAGGCTTGGAGAGATATATGCTGGAAAGGGATTAGATGATAAGGCATTGATTGAGTTCAGAAGAGTTGTGGAGTTAGATATTTCCAATTTAGATGCTCATTTAGGTTTAGGAGAGGTTTTTAAGAGAAAAGGTCTGGAGGATGAGGCGATATTAGAGTATGAAAAGGCAGTGAAACTTAAACCAGATAGTGTAGAGGGTCATCTGAGGCTCGGAGAGATATATGCCGGGAGGGGGTTAAATGATCAGGCATTAGAGGAATTTAAGAGGGTTGTAGAATTAGATCCTTCTAATTTCAGAGGGCATTTAGGCATGGGTGATACCTTAAAGGCCAGGGGATTGGTTAATAAGGCACTCTTTGAGTATAAAATCGTTGTAGAGCTTGAGCCCAGGAATGGGATCGGTTATTATAAATTGGGAGAAATATACAGTAGTAAAAGATTATATAGTGAAGCTGTGATAAAATTTTTAAAGGCCATTGAACTGAATCCTAATGACTTCAGGGTGTATGTAGTCCTGGCAAATGTTTATAGCAGAAGGGGATGGTATTCCAAGGCCATAAAGGAGTGCGAGAAGGCGCTGGATATTAATCATGACTATCCTCCTGCCCAAAACAGGATCGCCTGGTTATATGCCAAGAAGGGTGTTGAATTGGATAAGGGAATAGAATTGTCAAAGAGATCGATTGAAATGAGTCCTGATACAGCAGAATATATTGATACACTATCTGAGATATATTATAAAAAGGGTATGTTTGATACAGCCATTGAGAATATAGAGGTGGCTATCAAACTTGACCCTGATTATGAGTATTATAGAAAACAGTTACAGAAATTCAAGAGGGCTAAAGAAAGAAGTAAATAATTTTCGATTGTCGATTTTAGATTTAAAGAAGGGGGAGGGAAGATAAATTTTTGGCGTCAATCGAAAATCAAAAATAACTTGATATGGGACTATTTTCAGGACTTACAAGGGGAATAAGGAAACATCAGCCCAAGGTGGTAATGATAGGTATCGATGGTGTCCCATATACCTTGCTTAAGAGATTTATTGACAATAAGATAATGCCGAATCTTGCAGAGATTGTCGATCAGGGGACTATGAGTCAGATGGATACCTCATTACCTGAGGTTTCGTCAGTTGCCTGGACCTCCTTTATGACAGGCAAGAATCCTGCAGGGCATGGCATATATGGGTTTATGGATTTACAGCCCAATACATACAGAATGTATTTCCCCAATTCCGGGAATGTAAGATGTGATACACTGTGGGATATATTGGGGAAGAACGAAAAGAGATCCATTGTTATTAATGTCCCATCCACCTATCCTGCCAGAGAGATACAAGGTATCCTTGTTTCTGGTTTTGTCTCTATAGATCTTAGGAAGGCAACCTATCCGGAGTCTGCATTTGACTATCTCAACACGATGGGATACAGGATCGATGTGGACACTATAAAGGCGCGGGAATCTTTAGACCATCTAATAGAGGATCTCGATATGACATTGACAAAAAGGATAGAGGCCATATTCCACTTCTGGGATACAGAGGAGTGGGATTTTTTTATGGGAACAATAACCTGCACTGACAGACTTCATCATTTCCTCTGGGATGCGATAGAAGATGAGGATCATCGATATCACAGTGTCTTTATAGATTTTTATAAACGGCTAGATGGTTTTATTGGTGAGATATACGACCGTTGTATGTCACAACATAGCTCACATTCTCCACCTACCTTTATCCTTATGTCTGACCATGGGTTTGTAGGGATAAAGAGGGAGGTATATTTGAATACATGGATGAAGGAGAACGGTTATTTTAGGATTTCAAAAGAGAGATCCGATTATTTCCTACCTGATATTCTTGAAGATATTGATGAAGGGACAAAGGCATTTGTGATGGACCCCTCTAGGATTTATATAAACCTAAAAGAAAAGTATCCTAAAGGGAGTGTTGAGCCGGGGAAGGAATATGAGGATCTCAGGGATGAATTGACTGAGAAGATGCTGTCACTAAAGATAGGTGATTCTGGATCAGGTGAAAATGACCCTGATTCCCCTATTATCTCAGCAGTCTATAAAAAGGAGGATATATATAAAGGTCCTTATTTTGATTCAGCCCCAGATATTGTTCTCTTACCTCATTATGGATATGACCTGAAGGGGGCTATAAAGGGAGACATTCTATT
>CAJVYE010000090.1 GCA_913009285.1 uncultured Nitrospirota bacterium
AAAGAAAAGAGGCTATATTTTCTAACCTCACTAAAAGGATTTAGGGGGTAGACCGTGGAGGAATTTTCTGAAGAAGAATTAAATCGTCAATCGAAAATCGAAAATCGAAAATCGAAAATAAAGAGAGGTCTCTCAACAGGATTGATCGGTTCAGAGATACATCTATTTGAAGATGTCATATCGACAAATGAAGTAGCAAAAGGATTTGCTTCAGAAGGAAAAAAGGAAGGAACAGTTATCATATCTGAATCCCAGAGTAAAGGAAAGGGAAGAGCAGGTCGTTCATGGTTATCGCCAAAGGGGGTAGGGATTTACTTATCAGTTATCCTGAAACCTAATATACCCTCTGCTGATGTATCACAACTTACACTTGTTGCCGGGGTTGCCGCTGCCCAGGCGATCGAGGATGTATCCCGTCTTTTAGTATCAATCAAATGGCCTAACGATCTCATGATCGGAAAAAAGAAGTTAGGAGGTATCCTCTTAGAGACAGGGTCTACAGGTAGTACCCTCAATTATGTAATTATCGGTATAGGGATAAATGTAAACACAGATATATCCTCCTTTACCCAGGAGGTGAGATCGACTGCCACCTCGATCAAGGATGAGAAAGGGGTATCTCTAAAACGCATTAGATTAATCCGCAGACTCCTTGAAAGGCTGGATGACTGGTATGAGATATATATATCAGGTGGAATTGGGGATGTCATAGAGGCATGGTCTGATCTCTCCAATACCCTTAATCACCATATTGTAGTCACATCCTCTGATAGGATTACTAAGGGGGTAGCAGTGGGCATTAGCCATAATGGGGCGCTCCTCGTGAAACAGGCTGATGGATGTGTAGAGGAGGTAATGGAAGGGGATGTTACAAGAACATAAAATTAGGAGCCCCTATCCAGTTATGCATAATTCAAAAAGGCCTATCTCTTTTATCCATGCCTTTTAATATCGCCAGGTTCTTAGATGCATTTTGAAAGGTTGGATCGAGTTTTAGGCAGGTTTTCCACTCCTGTTCTGCCTCAAGGTATTTCTTTTTTTTGAAATAGATGCTGGCTAAATTATTTCTGAGAATTACATTTTGTGGAAAGCTTTCAACACCCCTTTTAAAGATCTTTTCTGCCTTATCCAGCTTGCCTGAATTTAGATATAAATAACCTAAATCATTAAAGAATTCGAGGTCTCTTGGATCTTTTTTAAGTGCTTTTTCAAAGTATTTGAGTGCATTGCTAAGATCTTTATTCATCATCAATCTTTTTCCCTTCAGATAATCTCTTCGCCATGAAAGATCAACTTTAAGTGATGAAGCAATTTGTGGATTTTTAGCAATAAATTCCATTTTACCGTGATTTATCTGCAATAATCTTTTTGCCTCTTCATGATCTGGGCTCAATTCCAGAAGTTTCTCAAATTGCTGGATCGATTTTTTGAGTTCCATGTTTTCAGTATATATCTTAGCCAGATAAAAGCGGGGATAGATAGCATCAGGAGCGGCAGATATAATCTCCTCAAAAAATGCAATCCCTTCTTCAACAAGTCCCATCTGCATAAATGTTGCATATAGATTCTTATTAACAACCTTATCATCAGGGTAGATACCCTCTGCCTTCTTGAATTCTGTCAATTGTTCATCATACAAACCTCTCTGCCCATAAAACACCCCCATGTTACTGCGGACCTTTAGACTCTCCGTAGATACCTTTGAAGCAGACAGAAAGAGATGATAATTATCCTTCCAGTCATTATTTCTGCTTATTGTCCTTATACTGTAAAACAGTATTAGAGAGATAAGTATACATAATGTTATCCTTGTTAAAGGTGTTGTGAATCGTGGTTTCCATATAGCAAAGGGATAAGCCAAAAGCATTGAGAAAGCAAGAGATGGGGCATATATCAATCTTTCACCAAAGATAGTTCCAATTGGAATAATAAGGTTTGAAATCACAGAATATGTGATGACAAAAAATGTCAATCCTAAAAATATTTTAACATCCTTTTTCCTAAAAGAATAGATCAGACCCCATATAAAGATAATAGCTATAAAGATAGAAAAGAGCACCTCAAGATCACCCAAGGTCTCTTTCAGGGGGATTTGGTTAAATGAGTAATCCACACTGAGTTTAATTGGCAATAGTAATAATATAATATATTTCAAAAACAGGGTAAGGGCTGTTAAAATACGAGGAAAAAGATCTACTGTGGCAGTTGCATTTTCAATAAAAGATATGTTTCTTATACCGACGATGTCTCCAAGTACTATGTAACGCAATCCAAAGTAACCAATTATGGGTATTAAAAAATATATATATCTTGTTATTAAATTCTTTATAAATCTGGATAAATAGGCCTTTATATTCATCTGGAATTCCCAAACCAGATCTGTAAGTGGAGGAATAAACAAAAACGTAACTACATTTTCTTTGGAAAGTAGACCGAGAAAAAATGAAAAGATAGAAATAAATAGAAGAGATTTACTCTTATTATTAATAAAAAAGATATAGATTATCCAGGCAACAGCAAAAAAGAAAAAGGCCATTAATTCTGCCCTGCCCACAATCCCTGAGACTGCTTCAGTATGAATTGGATGAACTGCAAAGATCAAAGAAGAGATAAATGCATAAAGAGGCTCCTTGAATAAATAATAAAGGATTAAAAATACAAGGAGTGAATTTAATATGTGGATAAAGAGATTAACTATATGGAATCCCTCTGGATCGAATTCATTAAAAAGATAATTTATGGCATAAGAAAAGACCACTAAGGGACGATATAGACCGGCATCCTTATCCACAATCCAATAATCCGAGAGAAATATCTTTGCTGTATTACGTATATCCCTGATTAATTCATTTCTTTGGATAATAACGACGTCATCATGTGTAAATTGATTTTGAAAAGAATTGGCATAGACAATTATAGTTAGGATGATAATGATAAGAGGATAATAAAAGAGAGTGGTATCAAATTCTTTCTTTTGTGACTGGCTATTATTTTTAGAAGAGACTTGTTTTTTTCTTTTTTTTCCCATAACTAGATGCCGGATGAGATGACAAATGACAAGATATTGCTTTTAAAATCTGTAAAAACATTAACACAAAAATCAGGAAAATTTCAACCTTTCTTCTTGATTTTTTTGTCAAAATCCCACATTTTATCAGCCAGCTTGTTCCAGTTGCAGGTCTGAATAAGTGTGACCATTTTGTGCATTGCCCCTTTTTCAATAGCATCCATTCTTTCATATTCATCTTTCATTCCATAGAAGGGAAGCATAATGAAAAAGGCCTGATCTACATACTCCTTTATTGGTGATAGCACATCTTCTCTCCTGGTGTAATAAGGGTCTTCGTCTTCATTGCACATCCTGTTGAAGACGACAAACTGCCTACATGAAATAGGTCGCATTGGGTGCACCAGACATGACCCCCCCGCCAGAAAGGGACAAGGATCGCCTTCTTTGTGGTTTTTAAGTTGCTTCTTGATTATCTCTCGCTTAGGCCCGCCCACCTTTTCTGTGACATACCAGGAAATGCCTACCAGCTCCAGTGGATAGACCGGGATGTCTTTGTGAGTTTTACAGCAGTTTGAGCATCCCTTATTGCAGGCCACCCTTTGGCCCTTCTCCTCCTCCATCTTAATGACGTCTGCAATGCCTTTGTCCACAATGTAATAAGCATCTACGAGCATGGGGAGCCAGGAATGGACCGTCTCATCAATCATAAAGGATAACCTTTTGGGCCTTAGATAACTTGTCATAGCACACCTCCTTGTGATTATTTTACTAAATATCTGATATTATTTCAAATCTGAAAAGAGGAAAAAGATGGGGGCTTGATTATTTGTGTTAAAAGCCCTTTTCTTTTACTGATTCTTTTGATATAACTATCATAATCTAGTATATGTCAACTTTGTCGATATTATAAAATTGTAAATTTAACAGGGGCATTACTATGTTACTCGTAATGGATGTTGGAAATACAAATATTGTACTTGGTCTCTATGACAAAAAAGAGCTGATTATCCACTTTCGTATCAGTACAAAGAGGGATTGGACATCCGATGAATATGGTCTTCTTATCAGGAATCTTTTATCATTCAACAATATAGATTTCAAAAGGATAAAAGACGCTATTATCTCCTGTGTTGTCCCCCCAGTACTTCCTGCTATAGAAGATATAATAAATAGATACTTTCATATCACTCCACTGATAGTAGGTCCAGGGATAAAGACAGGGATATCTATCCTCTATGATGATCCAAGGGATGTAGGTGCAGACAGGATAGTCAATGCCGCTGCTGGCTATGAAGAATATGGGGGGCCACTGATCATAGTCGATTTTGGTACAGCAGTTACCTTTGATGTCATATCAAAGAAGGGGGAGTACTTGGGTGGTATAATATTTCCCGGGATCATCATATCCTCAGAGGCACTCTTTAAATACACAGCAAGACTCCCGAGGGTAGAGATGACAAGACCTGAGACAGTTATAGGGAGAAGTACTGTCGGAAGTATTAAGAGTGGGATCATATTCGGCTATGCTGAAATGGTTGATGGGATCGTCAACAGAATAAAGAGAGAGATTAAGGGAAATCCTTATGTCCTTGCAACCGGCGGGCTTGTTCCCCTGATCGCCTCAGAATCAAGTGTGATTAAAAAGGTTGATCCCTTCCTCACCCTAAAGGGCCTAAAGATCATCTTTGATAGGAATAAATCGGACTGAAAATAAATAGCTTCACATTTTCCCATCCTATCTTTAGACCATCATTGACCAGCACTCAACTTTTTTAAAGAAAAAATTCTTTTAAGGTATGATATCAGACTTGAAAGAGACAGGTTTATACAGTATATTAATTTAAAGATAATTATTTATAATGTTGATGTAACCATGGAAAAAGAAAAGATATTAATAGTTGATGATGAAGAGCATATAGGAAAACAGATGAGATGGGCATTGTCCCAGGAGTACGAAATATATCTTGCCGGGAATAGTGACGAGACTATAAGGATATTGAACAATGAACATCCTTCTGTAATAACCCTCGATCTTGGTCTCCCCCCAAATCCAAGAGATGCATCAATAGGTCTTAAATTACTTGAGCAGATCATGCAGTTCGATCGAACCATAAAGGTAATAGTCATTTCAGGAAATGAGGAGAAGCAAAATGCCTTGAAGGCTATAGATATAGGTGCTTATGATTATTATTATAAACCTATAGATGTAGATGAAATCAGGCTAATCCTGAGGCGTGCATTACATATTCAAAAGCTCGAAAGGGAAAATCGTGAACTCCATGGAATGGTTGAAAGAGAGGGAAGGTTTGGGGAGATGATAGGGACAGAACCTAAAATGCAGGCCATCTTCACTTCTATGAGAAAGGTTGCTACTACAAATGTGTCGGTCCTGATTACGGGTGAGAGTGGCACAGGGAAGGAGATGACTGCTAAAGAGATTCATAGGAATAGCTACAGATCTGAAAAGCCATTCTCTGTGATCAACTGTGGGGCAATACCTGAGAATCTCCTAGAGAGTGAACTCTTCGGACATGAAAAGGGGGC
>CAJVYE010000091.1 GCA_913009285.1 uncultured Nitrospirota bacterium
TACTATAGAGAAGAGGCCTCAGGGACATGGATATACGGTTTTGGAAGTGGAAAGGACCAATCCTTATTTTGCTATTGGGACCAGGGTGAAGGGACATGAGTTTCATTATTCCCGTCTCTCCTCTTTGAAGGAGGATAATACCTACTTTGCTTTTAGGATGGAGCGGGGAAAGGGTTTGTACGGAAAAAAGGATGGTTTATGTTATAAAAATGTCCTTGCAACCTATACTCATATTCACGCAATAGGAAATGGCAAATGGGCAGATGGGGTTATAGAATGTGCAATGGGCTATACCTATAAAAGGTCTGATGTCATAGGTTTAAATGGTAAAAAAGCAAGTTGCTTTTCTCTGGGATGAATCATTTCTATGGGGACTTATGGCGTTAAGGGTATTGAAAAAACTCTCTTTACCCTTTGATATAGTCACAGCAACCCAGATAAAAGCTGGATGTTTAGTCAGATACAAGATGCTCTTTGTTCCCGGTGGATGGGCTATTGATAAAAGTCGAGCCCTGGGAGATGAAGGGAAGGAAGAGATACGGAGATTTATTAAAAAAGGGGGTAGTTATCTAGGTTTTTGTGGTGGAGCAGGTTTGGCTTTGCAGGTGGAGGAAGGACTTTCTCTGGTGCCTGTAACTAGAAAACGTTTTGAGGAGAGAGTCCCAAACTTTAGTGGGAAGATAAGGATATACAGGGAAGAGGGTGATCATCCTATATGGAAGGACGTTTCCGGGGATAGTGCTTTTCATGTATGGTGGCCAGGGCAGTTTTCGATCCTGGAGTCGAAAAAAATAAAGGTATTAGCATCTTATAGAGAACCAGAGTCAGATTTTTTTGTTGCTGACCTGAGGGTAAATGACATAACAGATTGGGGGCGATGGGAAAGGAGTTATGGGATCAATCTAAATCCCAAGAGGCTAAAAGGAGAACCTGCTATCCTGGAGGGAAGATATGGGAATGGGAAAGTGATACTGTCATATCTTCACCTGGAGACACCAGACGATCAATCTGGTCATGTAGTCTTGAATAATCTCTGGCAACATCTGACTACCGAAGATAGAATTAAAAAATCGGTTAAGGGTTATACTCAAGATAGGCCCGTGGAGATTTTAAAAGGGCAATTAGCCTTGGGACCTCTTAGTCGGGTAAAGGAAATGGAGAGACAGGCATCTGAATTTATAGACTTTGGCCAGAGAAATTTTTTATGGTTCTGGCGCAATGCCTGGCTTCTGCAGTGGCGAAGGGGTATCAGAGGACTTGAATATAGCACGGTTTATATCCTTATCAGAGAGATCTCAGTACTCCTTGAGTCTGCGCAAGATTGGTTCCATAAAGAACATTCGAATGGAAGGTGTGAGAAGAATTCCATAGAAGAGAGGATTAAGAGTCTGGAACAGAAGTATTTAACATTTTTGCAGAAGGCTAGAGAGCTCTTAATGGAAGAGCGTTATGCAATGAATTTTGGGTTAATAAGTTGGGAAGTTGCGGGCCATTCTCGAATGCAAATACTTCGCAAGAAACTTTTTGGTGAAACAAGACATCATGCTGGGATGTTCAGGGAGCTTCTCGATCAGATAGATGCAGTACTTTTACCCATCCTGAGAAAGACTATGGGGTTACACCCGGTCACGTATTCTCAGTTTAATATCCAGTAAGGGTAAGAGCTGGATCAATAACATAAGGAGGTGGTAATAGATTTACTAACAAAATTCAAGAAAGTATAACTTATAAGTTACTATCTAACAAGTTACTATCTAAAACAAAAAGCCTTATTTAGTTGGCTAAGTTAGTTAAAAATGCCAATTGAATATTAAAAAGGAGGAGAATTTAAAATGGGAGATGTTCTAGAAGTTGGTGAAAAAAAGGTTGACGTCGATGAGGATGGGTTTATACAGAAATGGGATGATTGGGATGAGGATGTGGCAAATGCACTTGCCAAGACAGAGGATGTAAATGAGCTGACAAAGGAGCACTGGGTGGTGGTCAATTATCTTCGCGAATATTATACACAGTACAAGATCGCTCCTATGATCAGACTTGTTCTCAAAGAGACTGGTAAAAGATTGGGGCAGGATAAAGCAGTCTCCAATAAATATATTTACGACCTCTTTCCTAGCGGTCCTGCAAAGGGGGCTTGTAAGGTAGCAGGTTTACCAAAACCAACAGGATGTGTCTAAAGTTTCAGATAAATGGTGGCAGGTGCGTGGTGTATAGGAATTATAAATTTTTCCTATCACCGCACACCGGATGCCTAAATATTTAGTATTTGGTGATCGTAGCTAAGGGAGATAGAGATGAACATTATTGCATATATAGCCGTTGTTATCTTTATAGTTGGTTTTATCTGTAAAGTCCGGGTATGGACTAAGGTCCCGGCACCATTAAAGATAGTGACTACCCCTGCACCCATAACATACCCTGGGGTTATATTGAGGATGGCGAGTGAAGTGTTTTTATTTAGAAGCCTATTTAGAGGGAACAAGTTATTATGGTTAGGGGGGTGGATTTTTCACATATCCTTGCTTTTTATTGTGTTACGCCACCTAAGATACTTCTTTTACCCTGTTCCTGCCTGGATAATGAGCTTACAGACAATAGGTATATATGCGGGATATATTATATTATTACCGTTAATATACCTTCTACTCAGAAGATGGACAGTAGAAATTAATAGCTATATCTCCAACGCTATGGATTATTTCACTCTCTTTCTCATCATAGGAATAGCCTTCACAGGGATACTTATGAAGCAATATATCAGGGTTGACCTGGTAGATGTAAAGGCCTTTATGTTGGGTCTATTAACATTACACCCGACCATTAGTCCTGGTGACATATTATTTTTAGTACACTTTTTATTGGTTTTGTTTTTAATTTTATATTTCCCGTTCAGTAAGCTTATGCATGCAGGTGGAATATTTTTTAGCCCAACAAGAAACCAGAGGGATAATGCAAGGGAAATAAGGCATATAACTCCGTGGAGTAATATCTAAAATCTTTAAAATGGAGAGATAATGGTGAGTGAGAAGATTGAGGCTCCTATTCTAACAGGAAGTATTACTGTACCAAAGATAAAAGAGAACGCATCTATAGATCAGAAGTGTCATCATGCAGCAGAAAAGCATATGGAAAAATTAGGATTTCCTGGTGTGAAGCCTGTTGACTGGAAGGAGAAGGCACTCAAGAAGATGAAAGAGCTTTTAAAGAAATACCGTTCTCTTAAGGTCTATCTGGATACATGTGTAAGATGCGGTTCTTGTGCTGATAAGTGTCACTATTTTCTGGGTACAGGTGATCCCAAGAATATGCCTGTTGCAAGGCAAGAGCTGTTTAGAAAGATCTACAAAAGATATTTTACAGTCGAGGGTAAGGTATTAGGGGGATTGACCAATGCAGAGGATCTAACAGAAGAGGTTTTAGAAGAGTGGTACACATATTTTCATCAGTGTTCTCAATGCAGACGTTGTTCGGTCTTTTGTCCATATGGCATAGATACTGCCGAGATATCAATGGCTGCAAGGGAGATAATGGATTCTATTGGTGTTGGACAGAAGTATTGCAATGAAGTGCTTGGAAAGGTTTATGATTTAGGAAACAATCTTGGGATGCCCGGGCCAGCGCTCAGGAATACCCTTGATTTTTTTGAAGAGGATATCCAAGAGACAACAGGGGTTGATGTAAAACTTCCACTGGATGTAGTGGGTGCTGAGGTTCTTCTGGTTAGCCCATCTGCTGACTTTTTCTCCGCACCTCATGTTGACTCATTGGTTGGTTATGCCAAGATATTTCATAAGGCTGGTATAAGTTGGACACTTAGCTCGTATGCCTCTGAGTTTGCCAACTTTGGTATGTTTATAGGCAGCTATGCTGTCATGAAGAAGGTCGCGACAAGGATACTGGATGAGGCAAGAAGACTTAAGGTAAAAAGGCTTATAGTTGGCGAATGTGGTCATGCGTGGAGGGTTGGCTATAGTTTCTGGAATACATTGATTGGCCCACTTGATTTTTTAGATCCAAAGTATCCTATCCCACAACATATCTGTGAATTTTCACTTGATCTGGTAAATAGTGGCGCTGTCAAATTTGACAAGTCTGCAAACGATGAATTTACGGTTACATATCACGATTCCTGTAATGTGGCAAGGGCAACCAGAATGGGTGATAAGCCAGGAGGACAGTTTGAGATTCCAAGGGCCTTGATTAGGGCATGTTGTAATAAATTTGTTGACATGCCAGATGATGTTAACAGAGAGAAGACCTTCTGCTGTGGAGGAGGTGGCGGCTTGCTGACAGAGGAGATCATGGACCTACGCGTAAAAGGAACGCAACCAAAGGCTCAGGCGCTTAAGGATCTAATGGAGAGCCATCAGGTAAACCTCATGGTCATGATCTGTGCCATATGTAAGGCGCATTTTAGCCACGTATTACCTCACTATGGGATACCAATGGAGACAGTTGGAGGGGTTCATCAGCTTATTAATAATGCAATAGTCCTTTAAGTGAAGGAGACGAATATGAGAAGGTTGCGAGTTAGAAGTTCCGGGATGCAAGCTTTTATATTGCTCTGTGTGATAGTCCTAATAATGCCAGGTTGTGTAAGGGGAAATGTAGAAAAACCTGAACTAAATGGGAAAGGACCTTTAGCAATAAAGATGGAGGAAGGCATCCCCGCACCGGAATCCCATATCCCTGCTGACCTGTGGAGAAAAAATCATATGGTTGGCTTGGATAGCAAGGAAGAGTGTATGGGGTGTCACAATCCAGAGACATCTTGTAATAATTGTCATAAGTATGTTGGTGTAAAGTTGGTTGAGGGCTAGGATATAATCAAAAGACTCTTAATGTTTTGGGGTGAACCCTATAAGGGAAGGGGGTGATGAAGGGAAAAAGGGGAAGACCTAATTGACCTGACCCTTCAAACTAACTGATATATGCTTTTAACTCAAATCCCGGTTTACTTGATAGCAGGGATTGACGAAAGGAGATTTTATAATGGCTGACGAAAAGGAGAGCAAGACTCCTCTTTTAGATGAATTAGAAAAGGGCCGATGGCCTAGTTTTGTAACAGATTTGAAGAAGATGGCTGAAAGGAAACCAATGGTTAAAGACCTATTAGGCCAGCTTGAGCTTTCTTATAAAGAAAAAAAGGGACATTGGAAGCATGGTGGTCTGGTAGGTGTTAGAGGATATGGTGGTGGTGTTATAGGAAGGTATTCAGATTCGCCGGAACAATTCCCGAATGTAAAGATGTTTCATACTACCCGTGTTAATCAACCCTCTGGATGGTTTTATACTACAAAGGCCTTAAGAGAGTTATGTGATATTTGGGACAAATATGGTTCTGGTCTAACCAATGTGCATGGATCCACTGGAGATTTTGTATTATTAGGATCCAATACAGATGTATTAGAATCTATTTTTACTGATTTGACAAAGGCAGGATGGGATCTTGGGGGATCAGGATCTGATGTAAGAACACCAGATCGGAAGAGCACACGTCTGAACTCCAGTCACATTCCTTTATCTCGTATGCCGTC
>CAJVYE010000092.1 GCA_913009285.1 uncultured Nitrospirota bacterium
TACGGCTACCACCGATGTCTACACTCCTTCCCTACACGACGCTCTTCCGATCTCGTACAATCTTCTATGAATCTTCCTTCTCCTCTCCTCTCGAATATTCTGATCTCCCTATCAATGAAATTAAAAAGAGTAAGACCATCTTAATCGATTCTCAAGAGATTATAGCAGGAACCTTACTGCTTGAATTAATGCATGAAAATAATGTGTATGGAATCTTTGATGCAGAAAGGGTGAAACCAGATTCAGAAAGATTAATTGAGGAAATAGATGCCTTAATCGTCTCAGAATCTTTTCTTATAGAATATTTTGGTGAAAAAGGTCTCATCAATAATTTACACGCACTATCAACAAAACGGAAAGGATTGACAGCAGTTACCCTTGGCGCTAAAGGTTCTCTTGCCTTTTATGAAGGAAATCTCTATGAAATCCCATGCTTCCCAGTAAAAGTAAAGGACACCACCGGTGCTGGCGATAATTATCATGCAGCCTTTGCCTTTGCAATTGCCAAAGACCGTCCGGTACTGGAGGCCATAGCCTTTGCATCTGCTGTTGCTTCTCTTGCATGCACCGGCATGGGCGGTCGTAGCGGATTTCCAACACTTGAGGAAGCCGATAATGCCTGTCGAGAAGTATTAAAAAATATTAAAAGGCTATGATTGTACTTTAAGAATACTCGGTAACCGTTCACGGTTTGAAATTGGAAATTGGAAATTTGTGTTATCATATTTTTGTGCTGTTGATAAACGCATTCAACTTTGGACCAAGTTTTTCAATTACTATTTGGTATTTTAATGCATCTGACTCATGGAGTATACCGTCCATATCCTTCTTCATTTTTTTCTAATTTCCAATTTCAAATTTCAGTGTTCTGTGAACGCTTAAAATACTCGTTTGTGCTAATATAATATATGAATTCCATAATCTGGGGGATTTACAACTTGAGTGAAAAGGAGAGATTCGACATTGTATGTTTTGGTGAGTGTGTAATTGATCATATTAGCCAGATTTCACAAAAGGGACCTCAAGAGTTCTCTATGAGAATCTCTAACTACAAGGTTTTATTTGGGGGGCGGGGGCTAAATTTTGCTGCCACAGCTAAGATCTTTACCCCGAATGTTTTGCTTATCAGTGCTGTAGGGGTTGATTATGCTTCCTCTGGCTTAAAAGAGTATCTTAAAACAAAAGATATCTGCGATTCTCGATTCTACAGAACACAAAAATATGACTTGCCTCAAGCATTCATTTATAACCATGGTTCTAATAGCAGCATTTACTTTTATCCCGGTCTGTGGGCAAAAGCAGAAGCAGAAGTAAAGACCTATCTAAATCGATGTATAGATTCTGTAAGGGCTAAAGTTATTTACTGTACGTCAGGTAGCCCGGATTTAAATCTTCATCTTTTAAAGAATTTTACTAGCAAATTCAGAGTATTCGCCCCAGGGCATGAATTATATATATATAATAGGGATCAGATTATAAATCTCCTTATCAATACTAATGCATTATTTCTAAACCAGACCGAGTACCTTTTGTTGGAGGACAAACTCGATATGAAAATAAACAAGATATTATCCAATTATGATTTGGATTTGGTTGTCATTACATTGGGGCATCGAGGAAGTCGTCTAATCAGCAAGGAACAACTCGTGGGTATCCCGGCCTGTACTACCGATTATGTGGTGGATCAAACCGGGGCCGGTGATGGATTTGCCGCAGCATTTTTAGCCACTTATTTAGCTGGTGGTAATTTGAAATACTCGACCCAAATCGCTAGCGTTACCAGCTCCTTCCTGATTGAAGCCAGCGGAGGTCATGCCAACCTTCCTAGTTATGAACTTATCAAAAAGAGATATAAAGAGAATTTATAACAAAAATCTTGATTTATAATTTGCCATCATGTAGAGTATTTATAAGGATTTTATAGATTTTCAGATAATAAATTACAATAGGCTATAACGAGAAATCCGTGGTAGCCGCAGGTTTTAGCCTGCTTAGACCGAATGGTACGTCGTCGAGGATTTCGACTGATAACGTAGTATAATTTGTTATATGGAAATATATAGGTGGAAGAGGATGGTTGTTTGAAGAGATATACAGATGAATTTGAAAGATATCTTGAGATCGAAAGGGGGGCATCACAACATACTATTACGAGCTACCTGAACGATCTTAGACAGTTTTGTGATTTCCTCAGGGAGAGTGGATTATGTGTGAGGGATAGCGATTCAGATATTGATATAAAGCAGATAGATAATGTTATTATACGTACATTTCTGGGGTACCTTCATAAGAAGAAGATGAGGAGTGGCTCGATGGCAAGGAAGCTTGCTACCCTGAGGACCTTTTTCAAATTTCTCTGCCGTGAGGGTTATATAGAGAAGAATTATGCTAAAGTGGTTGCAACCCCCAAGGTGGAGAAGAGGATCCCTTCATTTCTCCCGGTGGATGAGATTTTTCAGTTACTGGAGATCCCTGACCAGCGGACATTTTTAGGTATGAGGGACAGGGCTATCCTTGAGATATTCTATGCGACTGGTATACGTGTGAGTGAACTTGTCTCCCTCAATTATGATGATGTGAATCAGGAAGTTCGCTTTATTAAGGTAAAGGGAAAAGGGAATAAGGAGAGAATAGTCCCTTTCGGGAAAAAGGCTGCAAAGGCACTCAAGGGATATCTGGAGAAATTAAAGGAGATAAAAAGAATCAAGCATTGGGATATCGATCAAAATGGAATATTCTTAAATCGAAATGGTGGAAGATTGACTGTCAGGGGTGTACGCAAGATAGTGGATAAGCATGTAAGAAAGAGTGCCATAGTTCGTCGTATAAGTCCTCATTCCCTTCGTCATACCCTTGCTACCCATCTTTTGGATGGAGGGGCAGACCTGAGGGTGATACAGGAACTCCTTGGACATGTAAGTCTATCTACAACTCAGAAATATACCCATGTCACTACTGATAGATTGATGGAGGTATATGATAAGGCGCATCCAAGGGCATAAAAGAGAGGTAATAGTTCAAATTGAATTCAGAAAGATATTTATTTAATTATCGATTAAAGTGCCTAAAGTTTGAAGTGTCTAAAGTTATTGAATTATTTTTTATATTAAAAATTCGAATTCCTTAACTTTAGGCACTTTAGACACTCTTTAAAAGAATAACTCACTGAAATCACTTTGAACTTACAAAGGGAGAAAGAGTAATGTTTCATGGAACAACAATAATTTCTGTAAGGCATAAGGGAAAGGTTGCTATCGCTGGTGATGGACAGGTCAGCATGGGCGATACAGTAATGAAGCATAATGCCAAGAAGGTAAGGAGAATATATAGGGATAGTATAATTGCTGGATTTGCTGGTGCTACAGCAGATGCCTTTGCCTTATTCGCAAAGTTAGAGGAAAAATTAGAGAAACATCAGGGAATTCTTCCCAGGGCAGCGGTGGAGCTGGCAAAGGACTGGCGGACTGATAAGTTACTACGGCGACTAGAGGCACTCCTAGCAGTGGTTGATAAGGAGCACTCTCTGATCATCTCTGGTACAGGGGATGTGATTGAGCCCGATGATGGTATAATAGGTATAGGATCAGGGGGACCTTATGCCATTGCTGCAGCAAGGGCCATGATCTCTCATTCAGATTTGGATGCCTATACTATTGTTGAAGAGGCTATGAAGATTGCCTCTTCAATCTGTATATATACAAATGATCAAATTATGATTGAGGAGTTATAGATTTCCAAATAACAAATTACACTGCGTTATCAGTCGAAATCCTCGACGACGTACCTCTCAGTAGGGGGCAGGCGTAAAACCTGCCCCTACAAGGATTTTTCGTTATAGCCTGGTGAAATTTATTATCTGAAAATCTATATTGAGGAGTTGAAGATGGTAAAGGTAAAGGAAATAGAATCAAACCCGGAGGAGAAACCAAAGGTTAAAAAGGTTATGGATGATCTTACACCTAAAGAGATCGTGTATGAGCTGGATAAGTATATTATTGGACAAATGGATGCAAAGAGATCTGTTGCAATTGCGCTGCGAAACCGCTGGAGGAGACAACAGCTTGGACCTGAGATGAGGGACGAGGTAGCACCTAAGAATATTATAATGATAGGCCCTACAGGTGTTGGTAAGAGCGAAATATCCCGGAGACTAGCAAGATTGACCAAATCTCCCTTCCTCAAAGTCGAGGCCTCCAAATTCACAGAGGTTGGATATGTAGGTCGCGATGTGGAGTCAATGATCAGGGATCTAACTGAGCTCGCCAAGAATATGGTGAGGGAAGAGAAGACTGAGGAAGTTAATGAAAAGGCCAAGGCTATAGCAGAGGAGAGATTGCTTGATTTACTTTTACCACCTCCACCAATTCATAAGAAGTCCCCTGAAGAAGATGTTGAAATAGACGATGCTGGACAGCAGCACTATAAGGAGACAAGGGAGAAATTCAGGAAATATCTAAAGGAAGGAAAGCTGGATGACAGGTCTGTGGAACTGGAGATACAGGAGAGGATGATGCCGATGATCGAGGTTATCTCCAGCACTGGTATGGAGGATATGGATATCAATATAAAGGATATGCTGGGCAATATCCTTCCCCAGAGGAAGAAAACAAGAAGGTTAAAGGTGCCTGAGGCATATAATATTCTTGCCAAGGAGGAGGCAAATAAACTTATTGATATGGATAAGGTTATCAAGGAGGCAATAGGGCGGGTTGAACAGGCAGGTATTATCTTTGTTGATGAGATAGATAAGATAGCCGGGAGAGAAAGTGCTCACGGACCTGATGTATCGAGAGAGGGGGTACAGAGGGATCTCCTCCCGATCATTGAAGGCTGTACTGTGGGTACAAAGTACGGTATGGTGAGAACTGATCATATACTCTTTATTGCTGCTGGCGCCTTTCATGTCTCAAAACCATCTGATCTGATACCAGAGATGCAGGGGCGTTTCCCCATCAGGGTAGAGTTAACCTCCCTTGGTAAGGAGGAGTTTATAAGGATATTAACAGAACCGCAGAATGCCTTGATCAAGCAGTATATGGCGCTCCTCAAGACAGAAGGACTAAATATCAAATTTTCGGATGATGCTATAGCAGAGATAGCCTCTCTTTCAGCATTAGTGAATGAGAGGGCAGAGAATATAGGGGCACGTCGACTTTACACCATTATGGAGAGATTGTTGGATGAAATATCCTTTGAAGCCCCTGATATAAAAGATAAGAACATAGTGATAGATGCTAAATATGTGCGAGAAAGACTTGTTGATGTTGTTGAAGATGAGGATATAAGCAAATACATATTATAGGATGTATCTGCTCAAAATTTAGAGAAATTTTGAGCAGAAATTGAAAAATAAAAAATGCAAATTTTAAAATGAAAAAAGATCGGAAGAGCACACGTCTGAACTCCAGTCACATTCCTTTATCTCGTATGCCGTCTTCTGCTTGAAAAAAAAAAACAAGAAAAACAAATTAATATTGATTTTAATAAAGAAAAATTAAAAGAAGTTTTAGCAACTGTCGAAGTACCACACCTATA
>CAJVYE010000093.1 GCA_913009285.1 uncultured Nitrospirota bacterium
GCATGGGAGTGATGTGTGTAGTGATGATGAACGGTCAGAGACATTGTTGTATTATCTTTATTATCTTCTTCTTTTGTTTGTTTTATTTTTTTTTTCAAGCAGAAGACGGCATACGAGATAAAGGAATGTGACTGGAGTTCAGACGTGTGCTCTTCCGATCTATATCCTTTTTTATGTCCATAACCTCAGGCACAACCTCAACAATCATATCAGCATCTTTCAAGACCTCGAGTTCCTCTACTGAATATGGCTTAATAAGTCTTGCATTCTTTTGGGTATAAAGAAGGGGTATCCTGGCCTTTGGATCGGTCAGGTTTTTTATACAATTTATAGCAAGTTTCTTTTCAATATCAAATAGACTCGCTGGGATGCCGTTATTTGCAAAAAAGGCGGCTATACCACCACCCATGATCCCACCACCGATAACAGCAACATGTTTTAATTCATCCATAGCAAACTCCGTTTCGATTTTCGATTTTCGATTTTTCATCAATTACGTTTCTTCTGCAATCTCTCAAGACAGCACAAGTGCTGTCACTCCAAAGAAATTCGTTCCTTTCTTTAAATCGAAAATCGACATTCGAAAATCGTAAATTAAATATTCTCTCTTTCCAAAATCGTAGTAAACCCCTGTCCCCCTCCTACACACATTGTAGCAATGCCGTACTTACCATTTACCTTATTAAGGGCAGTGATAGCTGTCCCTATAATCCTGGCCCCGGACATCCCTAATGGATGACCGATCGCAATCGCCCCTCCCAATACATTAATCTTATTAATATCCCATCCACCTTTTTTTATCACATAGAGTGATTGAGCAGCAAATGCCTCATTTAATTCTATAATATCAATATCCTCCATGTTCAGATTGGCCCTTTTTAAGGCCTTTTCAGTGGCAGGTAATGGCCCTATACCCATTCTGCTATAGTCACATCCAGCAAACGCCGTACTAACAATTCTGGCCTTTAAAGGTATACCTAATTCCTTAGCCCTTTCTGCGCTTATAACGATCAAGGCAGCAGCACCGGTTGTCACAGGTGAGCAGGTGGCGGGTGTTATTGTACCATTCTGATCAAAGGCAGGATTTAGATTTTTTATCTTTTCCAGATCAGGCTCTCTCGGGTTTTCATCTTTATCAAATATACTCCCATCAGGTAATGCTATTGGTACCACCTCATCTTTAAAGTCTCCCTCTTTCCATGCCTTTAAGGCCTTATTGTGGCTGTTTATAGAGAACTCCTCCTGTTCCTCTCTGGTAATATTGATCTCTTTAGCCAGATTCTCAGCAGTCTCACCCATACTTATATAAAAACCTTTTTGGTATAATTCCTTGTCATAATAGGGATTGAACCCTCCCATGGGTACACGTGCCATATGTTCCAGTCCAACTGAGATCCCGATATCCCCTTTTCCAACTGCAATCATATCAGCCAGGATCGTTGTTGATAGCTGTGAGCTGGCGCAAAAATGGTTCACTGTAGCAGCTGCAAGAGATATTGGGAGTCCTGCTTTAATAACTAATGCCCTTGCTATATTAAACCCATTCTCACCTTCTGGAAATGCACAACCCGTGGTTAAAAATTCAATATCATTCACAGGGATCTTGGGATTCCTTTTCAACAGACTCTTAACCACCTGACTAGCGATATCCAATGTTGGCAGGGCATTTAATGCGCCATCCTTTGCCCTGCTAATAGGAGACCTACAGTAGTCGACTATTCCTACAGTTTTAATTTCCATTATCCTTATCTCCTTTCTTTATAAGTAACCGTTCACGGTTCACAGTTATCAGTTTACTGTTTTTTCAATGAATCATGTAGCGCTTGTAGCATTAAAGAAGCATTCATAACTTCCTTTTACTTTCTGTTTTTATCAACCGTTAACTGTAAACCGTGAACTGATACCTTTATAGATCATATCTCCCTGCCTCAATAACTAAATCCGCAATCAATCTCTTTAAATCAACGATATTGATCCTTTGCCTGATGCAGTGAGTCAATTTGCTGAGGTTATTCAATTTGGCATCTAATTGTCCTTCTGAGACAACCCCTATTATTACCTCCCGTGCTATCTTTGAAACCTTTGAACACTTTTTATAACCGGTAAGTTTAGCGATTGCTATCTGTATCTCTGATTTCTCTTTGCCATTTTTAGAGATATATTCATTTACCTTAGAGAGTGTCGAATCTGCCCCATATATTGCTATTAACATATCAGCAATGGCCCCCATTACCTGTTGTTCATTTTTGATATTCTTGCCACAGTGTATAAGGGCATGATTGACTGCATAAGCGACAACCCTTTTGGCCGATTCAATATTAGCCATCTCTTCCTTGAGGGGAGTATCTACTTCTAATGAATCAAATTTTTCATCTCTCAACATTTTTTCCACATCTTCCATGTATTCACGGAAAGGGATCTGAGCGCCAAATATATTTCTTGCAAGGAAATCAAATATAGTAAGCCTGTTTATATCATTCGTCCCTTCAAATATCATATCAACAACATTATCACGGGAGATCCTCTCAACCTTATATTCCTCCACAAAACCATATCCTCCATGCATCTTTATAGCATCTAGAGAGACTTTATTTAGGTTCTCTGAACCATAAATCTTAACAATCGATGCCTCCAGGGCATAACTTCTTACTGCTTTAATAACATTTTCTTGATATTTATCATCATGCGGTATTTTTGAAATTATCTCTTCTATATCCCCTGCTGCCCTGTAGGCAAGGGAATCTAAGGCATATGTCTCTGCCACCATATCAGCGAGTCTGGCCTTTTGCATATCAAAAGAGATAATAGGTTGACCAAACTGTTTACGCTCTTTTCCATATTTAATTACCATATCTATACAGTATTTACTATTCCCGAGTCACCCAACCCCTAATTTCAATCTCCCTAAGTTGAGTATATTCAGGGCAATCTTAGGTGCATCACCAGTCTTACCTAAAAGGTTTTCCTTCTCAACCTTTACGTCTTCAAACACCAGGTTGGTAGTAGATGACCCTTTAAGGCCCATCTTCTTTTCTTCTGCCCCCCTTGAAACCCCTTCTGAATGTAGATCAACTATAAATCCTGAATATTTCCCATCAACCTGAGCAAATACAATGGCTATATCTGCCCAGGCGCCATTTGTTATAAATTGTTTTTCGCCATTCAATATATAATGAGTCCCTTCTTTATTTAAAACCGCTGTTGTCTTTCCACTTAAGGCATCAGTTCCACTACCTGGTTCAGTAAGGGCATAGCAGCTTACTAATTCGCTGGTGGCGAGTTTTGGCAGATATCTTCTCTTCTGTTCTTCGTTCCCAAATAATACTATAGGCATAGTACCTATACCGCTATGAGCCCCAACAGTAATACCGAAACTGGCAGAACCTGCTGATTTTTCCGCGATCAACATTGAGGTAATTATATCCTGACCCAGACCATCATATTCTTCAGGGATATCAACACAGAGCAATCCAAGTTCCCCTGCCTTTCTAAGAAATATTATAGATAGAGGTTGTTTAACTCCATCCTCCTCAACCTCTTCCTTGGCTTCAATCTGTTCGATTATAGGGATTATCTCATTCTGAAAGAATTTCTCTGCTGTATCAGCAAATTCTTTCTGGATATCTGTGAACTTTTCACGGGAATAGATCCCCTCTAAAGGGGTCTTTGCCACTAAAAAGCCACCTCCAGGTCTTACTTCACCATCCATTCCTCTTCTCCTTTTTTTGAAATTCTGATACAGTAAGATATATATACCAAGAAGGCAATACGAATAAACGATTTTAATGTAATCCAAATATGAAATTAATGCAAGATTTTTGTGGAAAATCAGTAATAGTTCCCCACTGAGGCCGCAGAGACTACAGAGAAAAACAAAAAGTAAAATATTATCACTTAAAGGTGATAATATTTTACTTTTTGAATTTAAACTTTATGTTTCCTGTAAATTCTGTGGTAAATTATAATTCCAATAATAATAGTTCCTATTTTTGTTTATATTTTTATTCATCTCTGCGATCTTAGCGGGCTAAAGCAGTGAACTATTAGGAAAATCGAAAATTGGAACGGAGTTCGACATGAGTAAAATCCTCAGTAAATTTTTGGATCTGGCCCTGCACACCTTTTTGGCCTGGTTTTTAAAAATCTCTATTCTTGCTCTTATCCCTTATTTAATTATCAAAGGAGATTATCTCTTTACCTTTGCTGCAATAATTGCTTTTATACTTACTATTATCCCTTCGATTTTGCAAAGGACTTATAAGGTCCACCTTCCCTGGGAAATGGATCTTATAATCAGTCTGGTGATCTATCTACATACCTTTTGTGGTGAAATACTCTATTTCTACGAAAAGATCCCTATCTGGGATGACATAATGCATTTTATGGGGACAGCGGTTATTGCTATCCTTGCCTTCATGGTAGTTTATACATTTCATTTTACTGGAAAATTAAAACTGACCTTACCATTTATATTCTTATTTACCTTTGTCTTTGCCCTGGCTATAGGTACTATCTGGGAGATTCTGGAATTCGGCATAGACCAAATCTTTGGTAGGACTACACAATATGGTCTTGAAGATACAATGTGGGACTTTATTGCTGATTTTATGGGAGGGTTATTCGCTTCATTAATAGGGGTGTTATATATCAAAAAATCAAAACCCCTGGAGAGATCAAAATTTACTAAGCCATTAAGAATGATCCTTAAGAGAAAATCGTAATAGCTCATAAATCCAAACCCTTCCTCCATCCCTTATCTCTTCTGTCCTTTTAACAAGCCGTTTCTTATGGAGATTTAAGAGCCTTGTCCCACTTGTATTGGCCTCAAGATTCATGGCTTCTGATAAATCCTTAGATGTAAGCCTTCCCTTTTCTATAATAAATTCCAGGGTCTCTCTAAGATAGTTATTAAGACTCCCAAGGAGTATCTTCTCCCCATCTCTAATCTCTGCTATTGCAGCAAGCCTCTTCCTCTCAAGTGCAACCTCTATGTTTTCCTTCTGGTTCTCATTGAGGCCAATTAGAATGATGTATCTATTTCCATATTCACCGCTGAGGAGCCTTGAGATGAGTTTTGCAACTATCTCATCAGCACAGGAATAGTCAATTATCCCTATCTCTAAAAAATCAAGGGCAATCACCGCTCCATTCTCCTCTTTTAAAATATCCCTCTCAATACGTTCCCTTACCACCTGCCCCGAAGGCCTCGTCACAAGGTCACTTGAACCATTTTTGAGCTCCTCTTTGAGGAGTTTATAAAGGTTGTATGTAGTCATAGTTCTTTAGTCTTCAAATTCACAAATAACTTCAATCCTATTTATTATTGACAATTACGCTTGCCTTAGGGACGGGTCAGAAATAACTTGGCATTTTCGCATCTCATCTTCAGGCCATCTTTGATCAATCCTCAATCGCAAAATCCTCAATATAGCACTGCTATTGCTGCGGTTTTGCTCAATAGGATCGACCGAACCTGACCTAAATCTGAGCGCGAAAAATGCCAAGTTATTTCTGACCCGTCCCTTACT
>CAJVYE010000094.1 GCA_913009285.1 uncultured Nitrospirota bacterium
ATGAGACAGCGCGCTTGATGTGAGACATAGAAGGATTGTAGGATACGAGATAAATGAATGTGGCTGGAGTTCAGATGTGTGCTCTTTTTTTTTTTAATGATACGGCGACCACCGAGATCTACACTCTTTCCCTACACGACGCTCTTCCGATCTCTGGGAATCCTGGTGGTGTTGTCTTCTTCCTCCTCTTCTTTCCCTTTCCTCTCTTAATCTGCGACCTTGGCGATACCCTTTTCTTACCCTTCGCAATGGTCGAGAGGAGCTTTGAGGCAAGGACCCCTGCATCTGCGTATACAAGGGGGATCACTGAGAGAACCTCCTCTTCGGATTCGATATCTATCTCTTCTATAATCCCGACCAATCGCCTGATATTGGACGAGACATCTGTCAGGATAATGGTATTGGTAGGAGCATAGGTGACGATATTGCTGCTTTTCGATATAAGGGGTGTAAGGAGACTTGCAACCTCTCTTGCATCAGCATAATCCAAAGGTATGAGTTGGGTAACTATCTTATCCCCCTTGCTGATTCCCCTCACATCCTTTCCAACCTTTGTCTCTATATCTTTTTCCTTAGTCTTAGCAGCAGGCAATATCTTTGTCACACTTCCGGAGGGGACAGCAGCATACCCCTGAATCTCCAGAATAGAGAGGAAAACCTGGTATGCATCACTAATGGGGATCTTGCTAGGTGAGATAATGGTAACCTTTCCTGATACCTGAGGATCTATAAGAAAATTTTTCTTGGTTATTTCACTAATAAATTTCAGGACTACCCTGATATCAGCATTATCAAAATCTAGCGCAATAAGCTCTTCTTCTTTTTTCTTTTTCCTCTCTTTTTTCTCCTTCTTCTTGCTGAGAGTTACAGGAGGTTTAGTGATTGCTTTTTTCTTCGGTGTTACAACTCGTTTCAGCCTTCTTGAAGGACTTACTGGTCTTACAATCTTCTCTCCTTCATCCAACCGCACAGCATAGGAATCCGCGACACAAACAAGAAAAGAGATTAATATAGCAATGAAACAGCTTATAATTCTTCGGCTACTCCCTTTTTTTAACCCAGATCTAAAAGTCCCATATCCAATTTCTATTAATCGGAAATATACCCGGCACCAACCTGGCGATCTGTGATCTATAATCGAATTTCTGTTACCTAATTTCATACGTTAATGTCTTTTTTCGACGGTTCCTCTTGATATCTATCCTGATTACAGGTTCCTTCTGTATTTGCTTGTATGCCTCAAATGCCTGCTCAGGGGTCTCAATATTTAAACCATTCACATTTTTTATAATATCACCATTTCTTAAACCTATCTTTTTCAACAGACTGTTAGACTTAATTTTACTGATCCTAAAGCCGGCTGGTTTACCTGATTCAAAATATGGCTTTACTGCAACCTGAGTCATGAACCTATTAACATCACCCAGTATCTCAGTTACATCTTTTCTTGATAATTTCCACTTATTAACGCCAATCTTTTTGACAGCATTTCTGAAATTACTTTTCCCTCCGGGCCTCCGCCCAAACGGAGATACCTCTTCCCCCTTCTTATTTTTCTCAAAGGAGACAAGGACCTCTATCCTATCATTATTTTTTAGGAAGACCTTATTTCTTTCAATCTCGACGATCTTTGCCCCCTCAATACTATCCCCTACCTTATATAGATCCTGCTTTCTCTCATTAAGATTATCAATCATGGCATAGGATCTCTCTGGACTCCCTGTGATAGTACCGACAAGCTTGAGATTTAATGTGGTTAAAACCTCCTCCTCCTTCTTAGGCAATATTGGGGATGTGTCTTCTTCTATTTCAGAAAGAGAGGCAAATATATTCCTATCATCGATGATAGAATAGTATTTAAATGACCTCCCCTTCTTCTGTATTATGGGGCGTGAGGGAGTAGTATAAGATATTTCTGGAAGAAACTCTAACCTTGACCGGATATAGGTCAAAAAGATATTAGCACTCATCATGACAAAGATGGTAACAATAACTATCTCTACTGCAAAAAAATATCTCTTTAACATCTTTTAATAGTTCTACTTTACCTTAGGTAATTTTTTTGGTGATGAACCGTAAATCAATTCTTTAAACGCCTTATCATGACGAATATTATTAAAATCTGTGTCATCCTTGGCCCACTCTTTACATTCCTTGTTTAGTGATATAGCCTTCTTTAAGTGGAATATAGCCTTTTCGTTATCCGCCTTTTTTGAATAGAGACAGCCTAGATTATAATGGGATATATCATATAATGGATCAATTCTTATAGCTTCTTTATATTCATTAAAGGCAAGATCTATAAATCCTTTATTAAAATATGAATTACCAAGATTATTATGTAATTTAGCATGCCTGGGAGATATGTTTATTCCCCTCTTATATTCGTTTATTGCCTTATCATATAAGCCCTTCTTATAGTAAATATTCCCAACCTTGAGATGGTGATCTGCATTAAAACCTTTGTGCTGTACTTTACTGCGGGGTGGGGTTGTCCCCTTCTCTTGTGTAAGAAACTTTGCCCCCTCTTTCTTAGTTGGTGTAATCACCCTTTGCTCTATTGGGGGAGACTTTAGCGTCTTCTTCCTTGTATGGGACTCTATAGATCGTTTCTTAGCAAAAGGGGAGGGCGCTACCATTTCCTTCAATGTTGTTGTCCCTTTTTTCTCCGCGCTAACCTTTTTGCTTTTAAAGACATCATGTTTTGTCTCAATAGAGGATTTCCCCTCATCACCGATATCCCGATGGGAAATCACCCTATTTGATACAAAGAACAAGATGAAGGCCAAGACTAATCCACCTGAGATGATAAACACCAAACGCATTCTATTTGATCTGTCGTTCTCGCTCTTTTCAGGGTGATCTTTAATCTTAAACCCATTCTTAAATCTATCAAAGATCTTTGCCTTCTCTTCTGCCTTTTTTAATGCTTCATTTATGATACTCATATCAAATATATAGGTTCTTTCGTAAAAAAGTCGAGCGACTCAAAAGTAAATTAAAAATCAAAAATTAAAGATAAAAAATCAAAATGTAAAAATTATACCTTGCCTGTTAAGGTAAGTATTTGTTTCTCTATTCATTTTTGACTTTTAATCTGTCATTTTGATTTTTTATCTTTATTTTTTGATTTTTATCAGCTTTCAATTTCTGGTTAGTTTAACTTAAACGAAAAAGGGAATATCTACTTCCCGAAAAGGAGGTTCAAAACCTCCTTTGTCTGGGGCCCTACTCTACCATCCGCACTTAAGAAGAAATTTTTCTGAAAGTCAATCACAGCCTTCTTTGTATTGTCATCAAAATAGCCAGTAGCACTCTCCTTCAAGTACCCCAATTCGTATAATTTCCTCTGAAGCCCATCTATATTCACGCCTGACATCCCCTCCTTTAATATAAGAGGAGACTCCCCCTCGTCTATAAGAATAGCCCCTCCTTCCTTCTCTGAAAATACCTCCTTAACATTTGCATATTGGTTAGGCATCCTGCCTGACATCCGGGGCGAGATGCCTTGGCTATTTTCTGTGGTCGGTATAATGGTTTCTAAAGGTTCTATTATCTCCTCATCCTGATTCCTAGGTTCCACATAGTAGATTACCTCTGCTACGCTCGAGGCTTCCCCTTCTTGGTCTGATCCTGTTTCTCTCACCACCTTAACATAGGATGGTCTCTCGCTCACCTCGGCCGCCGTATCTTCAGGAACCTGTAACACGGTATCTTCTGGTATCATCTCTCCATCAGATCGTTCAACACTAAATAACGGGACCTTCTCCATAAACCCTGTTTTATCTATATTATATAGTAACCAACCTAAACCTGTAAAGAGAATAAGGAGTAACACGTAAGAGAAACCACGATACATGCCACTGGAAAAGGGGTACCGGAAAATAGAGGTTTCTGATTCATATCTCCCTCTTCCTCTTGTCTCTCCGCGATCCTTGGCCTCTATCTCCTCTATCGATTTATTTATGATGGAATGTTCGATCTGATTTGTCTCAGCTACATATGCTGCGAGGAGTGCCTGATCGCACAAGATATTGAGTTTCCTCGGTATCCCCTGCGAATATTCGTAGATCCTTTCTATTGCACTACTTGTAACCTTTATATCACCTTTGGAACCTGCAACAGCCAATCTATGATATATATATCTATCTATCTCCTCCATCTCCAACGCCTTGATATGGTAACGAACAGATATCCTCTGATTCACTTGCCTCAGATTGGGAAGGGCGAGATTATCCCTTAGCTCAGGTTGACCGACAAGGATGATTTGTATTAGCTTTTCGCTTGCAGTCTCCAGATTCGATAATAGTCTTATCTGCTCCATAATTTTGGGTTCCAGATTTTGAGCCTCATCTATAATCAATACAGCATTTTTCCCCTCAGAGAGTTGATCCAATAAAAACCTATTCAGTTCATCGATGAGTTCCTTCTTTGTATTCCCTTTATCTTTTATGCCGAAATCCTCATTTATCATCTTCAGGAGTTCTATCTCTGAAAGAGACGGGTTAAGTATTAGGGCGGTCTTAACATCTTTATCTAATTCATCTAGCAGGGAACGGCAAAGGATGGTTTTACCTGTACCTACCTCTCCTGTAATCTCAATAAAACCCTTCCTCTCTTTGATCCCGTATATGAGGTGTCCCAAGGCCTCCTCATGGCTTTTGCTTAAAAATAGGAATCTTGGATCAGGTGTCACATTAAATGGTTTTTCCGTTAATCCGAAAAACGATCGATACATAGAAATCCTCTTATGCTATAGGTCATAGAAAATAGTGCGATTTGGTTAAAATATATTATAGAATGCTTGAAATGTCAATAATTTTTGAGTGTTGACAAAAAAACGTAAATTTGATATAAATATATATAATCTTTAACAAGAGATCAGTGTTAAGTAAGAAAAATCTATATAAAGGTTGCTGGTTAATTTCGGTAATCTGTTATGTTATAAAAAAGACTACAGTCTTTTATCACCAGGAGTTAAGGAAGCAAAACTAATTCTTGATCTCTTAATCTTAATTAAAGGAGATATTTAATGCTATGTAACTATATAACCGAAGCAAAAGGACGGGTTGAGAGTGATAAGAATATCTCTCTTGAGAAGAGGAATGAATTGGTTGCAGAGGCAAAGGAGCTTCTGCATTATTCAGAGTACTACGTGTGGAATGCAAACATCAATGGTGTCATTATTCAGCTCCGTACAAACAATCAACATCTATATGACTTCTGGGCAGATAATTGGTTCCCTGCTCCCTTAAACAGAGATATTCAACCCCATGGCAGATTATATGCAATTATGGGGATCCCGAATAAGGAACCGATTGCCTACTATAATTCTGATACAAAGACCGCTATCTTTCATAATACTGCCTATTATGGTCTGTGTAAAAGTTGGGC
>CAJVYE010000095.1 GCA_913009285.1 uncultured Nitrospirota bacterium
TTGGAGGTTGGATGATATACTGGTGATCGCTGTTGGTCTGTAGAACTACGTGATCATGTGATGATAGTATCTTGGGATTTTCTCTCTGTTTTTTTTTTTGTTTTTGTTTTCTTTGTTCTTTTATTTTTTTTTTTTTAATGATACGGCGACCACCGAGATCTACACTCTTTCCCTACACGACGCTCTTCCGATCTGGTTATGATCTGGTATCCGGGGGCACTGATAATCATCTGATATTAATCGATCTTACAAAAAAGGATATTACAGGAAAGGTTGCATCCAGGGCGCTTGATAAGGCTGGTATTGTGTTAAACTACAATATGGTACCCTTTGATAAAAGGAGTCCCTTTGATCCTAGCGGGATAAGGCTTGGTACACCATCGGTTACATCAAGGGGGATGAAAGAAGAAGAGATGAAATTCATCGCCAGGAAGATAGATGAGGTTATTACGAATAATAATGATGAAGAGAGGTTAAAGAGGATCAAGGAAGAGGTTAAGGATTTGTGTAAGGGGTTTCCTATACCAGGGTTGCTTTTAAACTAAACGGTTATGCTGATCAGTCAGCACAAAGGGGAATGAAAAAAGGTATTTTCAGGTGAATATTATATGAAATGTCCGTATTGTAGTGATATGGAGAATAAAGTTGTCGATTCCCGGCTTAGCAAGGAAGGGGATATGATAAGGCGGAGGCGTGAGTGTCTTCACTGTTCTGATAGGTTTACTACCTATGAAAGGATAGAGATAAATTTACCACCAGTTATCAAGAAGGATGGGAGACGTGAGCCTTTCAACAGAGAAAAGATCCTTGATGGTGTCCAGAAGGCGTGTCAGAAGCGTCCAATAAGTACAGAAGATCAAGAAGAATTGGTCAATAGAGTAGTGAAATTCTGCCAGGAGAGTGGAGAAAAGGAAATATCCTGTAAAACAATTGGGGAGAGGGTTGTAAAGGAGTTATATAACATGGATGATGTTGCCTATGTAAGATTTGCCTCGGTCTACCATTCCTTTAAAGATGTTAATGAGTTTATGAGTGAATTGAAAACCCTGTTGAGAAGTAAAGAGGCGTAGAAGCTGGGCGATCCCATAGGTTTTTGTTGACTCTGTTGTTTTACCTACTGATGTATTACAAATAGATTCTGCGGTGAAATTATTCTATGCCAAGATATTATCCTGTCTACCTCGATTTAAATGGTAAAAAATGTGTTGTTGTAGGTGGTGGCACTGTAGCAGCGAGAAAGGTTGGTTCTCTATTGAAAAGCAGTGCAGATGTATGGATTGTCAGTCCTGATCTTTCAAGGCAGCTTAAAGAGCTAGTAGTTCAGAAAAAGGTAAGATATATAAAGGAGAGATTTGAAGAAAGGCATCTAAAGGATGCCTTTCTTGTTATTGGGGCTACAGATGATTCCTCCATTAATTCGAGGATAAGTAGAGAGGCACAAAGAAAAGGGATATTGGTAAACATTGTGGATTTGCCTGAGGATTGTAATTTTATTGTTCCCTCGGTTGTCGAACGGGGAAATGTGGTTATAAGTATCTCAACAGGTGGCAAAAGCCCTGCCCTGTCAAAAAAGATAAGGAAAGAGCTGGAGCAAAGATACGGAGAGGAGTATGAGGAATTCATAGTCCTTATGGGAGAGATTAGAGAATACATCATGTCTGAGGTGAATGATGGCAGACAGAGGAGTGTTATCTTCCAGAAGTTGGTCGATTCAGAGATAATAGATCTTTTAAAAAAGGGAAGAAAGGATAAGGCAGAGGAGGAGATAGCCCGAATATTTAGGTCAATGGGGGTTAGGGCCCGCCCCAAAAGAAGAGGAAAGGTAAAGAAATGAAAGAGATATTTTTTTCTATTACCCTTTTTTGTTACTTTGTTGGAACCCTTACACATTTTATATTCCTGGGATTACGTAAAAAGTTACTTCTTATTATTGCGATGATTACAGTAATTGTGGGATTTATTTGTCATACTGCTGCATTGTTTTCTATATCTTTTGAGACAGGTCACGGACCATATACCAATTTTTTCGAATATATGGCCTTCTTTTCCTGGACCATAGTGCTGGTATATCTGATTGTAGAATTCAGATACAGGATAAAGGATCTCGGCTCCTTTGTTATTCCTTTAGCATTGCTTATGTTGGCATATTCAAATCTCCTCCCTGAGGAGATACCCTCATCAACCAGTGTGCTGAGATTTTGGACCACACTTCATTACACACTGTCCTTTCTAGGATATGCTGCCTTTACTTTGACCTTTGGTGCAGGGCTGATGTATATAATCCAGGAGAAACAACTCAAATCAAAGAAACCAGGATCTTTTTACTATCGCTTACCTTCGTTAGAGATTCTTGATAATCTCAATCACAAGTTAATATCGGTCGGTTTCCCACTCTTTACCATGGGGTTTGTTACTGGTTCTATCTGGGTTGGTAAGGCAAAGGGTCATTATCTTTCATGGGACCCGGTAAAGACATTACCTTTGATTATTACATGGATAATATATGCTGCACTCTTTGTTGGACGTATAACAGTGGGTTGGAGAAGGAGAAAGGCCGCCCTTGGTGCAATAATTGGGTTTTTCATGATAATCATCACTTATCTGATACATGTATATTAAAAATAGTGCCTAAAATGCCTAAAGTGAGCTAACGTGCCTAAAGTTAACGGATTGTATTCTATTAACTTGAGGAACTTTAGCTCACTTTACACTTTAGGCACTTATAAACAAGTCACCACCTCTGGTGTTGGTAATTTGAATAAACAGAAATTACTATAATTAGCTATGAATATTATTGTTGTAGGTATAAATCATAAAACAGCTCCTGTATATATCAGGGAGAGAGTGGCCTTTCCTGAGGAAAAGATTAGGGAGTCCCTGGAATGGCTATCTAGACTTCATGAGATAGAGGAAAATGTTATCCTTTCCACATGTAATAGGGTTGAGATATATGCAAGAGTCAAGGATATAACGAATGGTATAGCAGAGGTAAAGAGATTTATTTGTGATTATCATAATATCCCTTATGAGGAGCTTGAAAGGTATTTTTATACATATTCAAAGGAGGAGGTCGTTCAACATCTTTTTGAGGTCTCTTCTAGTTTGGATTCAATGGTAATAGGTGAACCACAGGTGTTAGGTCAGGTAAAGGATGCCTATACCGTTGCAAAATCCCTTCGTGTTACAGGTATTATCTTGAATCAACTCTTTGAAAAGTCCTTCTCTGTTGCCAAGAATGTAAGGAGTAAGACAAGGATTGCTGAGAATGCTGTATCTATAAGCTTTGCTGCTGTTGAGTTAGCCAAAAAGATCTTTGGTGATATAAAGGGGAAAACAGTAATGCTTATCGGGACCGGGGAGATGTCAGAACTGGCAGCGCGACATCTGATATCTAATGGGGTAAGAACTATTCTGGTAGCCAACAGGACATTTGATAGGGCTGTGGAGATGGCAAAGGAGTTGAAAGGGAGTGCGATCAGATTTGAGAATTTCCAAGAAGATCTTATCAGGACAGATATTGTGATAACCTCGACCGCAGCGCCACACTTTATTTTAAAAAAGAAGACTATTGAAAAGATTATCCATCTTAGAAAAAATAGACCGATGTTTTTTATAGACATCGCTGTACCCCGGGATATCGAGGCAGCAGTAAATGAGATCGAGAATGTCTACCTTTATAATATTGATGACCTTCAGAATGTAATAGATACCAATATAATAGAACGCGAGAAAGAAGGGGTGAAAGCAAGAGAAATAATAAAAAAAGAGACGGTTAATTTTACCAACTGGCTTAATTCTCTGGAGATGGCACCGACGATTGCCTTAATGAGAGAGAAGGCAGAGAAGATCCGCATTGCTGAAATGGAAAAGACCTTTTCTAAATGGAAAGACCTATCTGACGAAGAAAGTGCAGCTATAGATAACCTTACTGCTGCTATAGTAAATAAGCTCCTCCATAACCCTACTGTTAATCTCAAGAATCAGGTAAAATCAAAAGATAAACACTGGTATCTCAAGGTTATCAGACATCTATTTAACCTGGATGGAATCTCAGACTAGCAAAACCTCGTAAGTGAGTAATTCCTTAATCCCAAATAATGCGATTGAAATCGTTAGCATACGCCGAAGAAGTGCCACAGGCAAGACGCTTTAATAGCTTTGGGCACAGACATATTGAAATATTTCTGTGGTCAAAGCTATTGAAGCAACGCCGACTGTGGTGCTGATTTCAAGCATTATGACGGTTTCAATTGCATTATTTGGGATTAATATCCCTTGTCATAGGTCCTTGTAAAATTTTCCCTTCTTTGATATGGTATAGATATCAAAATTTGCAGCTATCAATAACCAAACATAGAGATTCATATTACTAAAAACTATTATGAAAGATCATATAAGGATTGGGAGTCGGGGGAGTCAACTTGCCCTGTGGCAAGCAAGGTGGGTAAAAAGAAGATTAGAGGAATGGTATACAGGTATAGACGTTACCATTGAAAGGATAAAGACAAAGGGTGATAAAATAGTGGACGTTCCTCTTGCAAAGGTGGGTGGAAAGGGACTATTTGTCAAGGAGATCGAGGAATCTTTACTAAATAATAGGATAGACGTTGCTGTACATAGCATGAAGGATCTTCCTACCGATATTCCTGAGGGGATTGTAATCATTGCTATTACAGAGAGGGAGGACCCGAGAGATGTCATAATCTCTAAAGATGGTGTAGGCTTATCTGATCTTAAAAAAAACGCCAGGATAGGTACAAGCAGCCTCAGACGTCAGGCACAAATTCTCAATTTTCGTCCTGATCTCTGTATATTACAACTTAGAGGTAATCTCGATACAAGGATAAAGAAACTATACTCAGAGGATCTTGATGCAGTTATAGTAGCAGCAGCAGGTGTTAAGCGAATGGGTTGGGAGGAAAAGATTAGTGAGTTTTTGCCTTATGATATATCTTTACCGGCTATAGGTCAGGGGGCACTGGGTATAGAGGTTAGGAAGGATGATAGTAATATTATTGAAATGATAGAGAGGTTTAATCATTATGAGACATCAATAGAGGTTGGTGCAGAAAGGGCGTTTCTCAAGAGGTTGGAAGGAGGGTGTCAGGTGCCTATTGCTGCGTTTGCCAAAATCAGCGATAACAGACTCTTGTTGGAAGGAATGATTGGAAGTATCGATGGGAAGAGGCTTTTAAGAGAAAAGATAGAAGGAGACAGTGACAGGGTAATTGAACTAGGGGTCAGGCTAGCAGATATTCTTCTCGATATGGGCGGTGATAAGGTTTTAAGAGAGGTGTATGGAGGAAAAAATTTATAGACTTTTCATAAAAGATGTCATATGATAAAAAAATGCCAAGTTATTTCTGACCCGTCCCTTA
>CAJVYE010000096.1 GCA_913009285.1 uncultured Nitrospirota bacterium
ACCCTCCCGGCTTTTGGCAGAATATATTCAATCTCTCCTGTCTGAGGGTTCAAATTAGGCCTTCTTAGGTCAAGCTTTAATCCCCCGGTCTCTTGAGGATCGAAATTATATATATTCCCTTGTTCATCTTTAGCGTTTATAACATAGATATAGGCGTCATCCGGGATGATTGTTCCTTTCTGGTCTTTTCCATCCCAAATCAGGGTATTGTATCCAGTCTCTTCCATATTACCGCTTGAGATAACCCTTATCAGCCGATCCATAGAATCATAGATCCCAATTACGACCTTTGCCCTTCTGGATAGCCTATATTTTATCTGGATCTTTTCACCCTTTGAGGGATTAAAGGTCTTTTGGCTCAGAGAAACATTGGAAATCTTAAGATAAGGAGAAATCTTCTGTTCCTTTACTACTGAAGGATCTTTTGCAAAACAGATTAAAGAGGTTTGCAACAAAATACTCAACCCTATAAATATTATTAAGGTGATCTTTTTTCTTATGATGGATAGTTTATATATCAATGTTCAACCTCTATCCTTTTAATATCTATTCCCACATTTGCCTCCTGGTCTACTACCTTTAAACTCAGGGTATGCTCACCTCTTGAAAGCCCCCTTTAATCCCTTTTTAGGATAAATGGCAAGAATACCTGTTGAAATATCTCTATAGGGATTCCATCCAAAAAATAGATGACAGTATAGGGTGTGTCTTCATCAGCGGTATCTGATCTTTTTATTTGAAAACTATTAATACCCTTTAGTGTAAGCGGTTTGTCATTAATCTTATCAGCTCCTATAAGTTCTACATCTATTTTAAAATCCTGCGGTTGCTCACTCAGGTTGGTCTCTAAAATGATATCCAGAAACCTTTCATCTTTCTGAAAAGATCTGTTGCCGCGAACCTCTCTTTCAATAAATTTATCAATTCTCTCTGCCTGAATTGTTGTGACAATGAACAAAATAATGATCGTAATTATTGTGCATGTAAATGTTAATTTCATTTTATCTTCCTCTGAAAATAGCCCATAATAATTCACCGCAGAGCCCGCTGAGATCGCAGAGAAAATTTAAAAGTAAGCTACTATTTAAATGCAGGGTCCCTGCACTCAGTTTCTCCCTTGGTCAATGGTTTTAGGTTGTCTCCGGTTGAGCCTATTAACCATATGTGTAAATTCCCTTCCCTGTTGGACACAAAGGCGATTCTACTGCCATCAGATGACCAGGCAGGGCTGGTATCAAGCCCTTTAAATTTTGTTACCTGCCTTAGATTTTTCCCATGGTTGTCCATTATCCAGATGTCATAGTTACCTGATATATTGGATACAAAGGCGATCTTTTCCCCATTTGGTGACCAGGCAGGTAATATATTATAGTAGCCTTTGTCGGTTAAAGGTTGAGAAGACATGTCCTTTAAATCCATCAACAAAATATGATGTCTTTCTGCTTCATTTTTTGAGACAAAGAGTATCTTCTTACCATCAGGAGACCAGGTAGACTGGTATTGAAGTCCTGGATTATGGGTTAACATTGTCGGGTTATCTCCTTTTAAGTCTGATATCCATATATCACTGTCATCTTTGATGTCAGTACGATACCTGGTAAAGGTCAATCTTTTATTGTCCGGAGACCACCTTGGATTAATCATATTTTCAAATCTTGTTAAGATTCTTTGTTCATTGCTTCCATTTTGATTGATAACAAAAATATTACCGTTATTTGTTCGGTAAATCAATCTCTTTCCATCTGATGACCAGTCAGGATGTCTCTTATCTGCCTGGGTCTTTGTTAATTGGTAATCTGTTATCCCCTCAATATCCCTAATCCATATCTGCCAGTAGCCATCTGTGAGACGGGAGTAGGCAATTATATCTTTTTTTGTCGGCACTATTGCACATCCTGTAAATGATAAGAATAATAGCGCAATGATAAATACCTTTTTCATCTTTACTCTGAAAATCCTTTTAATAGGACGCAGATTAACGCTGATATTCGCAGATATTATTTTCATTGTTAATCTGCGTCCAAATCTAATTATTTATAAACCGCAATACTCCCCCTCCTGATCATGGCAGTTTTCCCACTGCTATCAACTACAGTGACTTCTACTGAATAATCACCCTCTGTGGATATTATCCTTCCCTCATTATCTGTACCATCCCATTCTATTGTGTAGGATCCTGCTGTCTTTGATTCTGCTTTTATCAGTTCTCGGAAATCACTGCCATTAGGATCGATTATATTCACAGCTACTATTGCATCACCTGATATGGTATAGTTTATGGTGCTTATCTCATTATAAGATGGAATTATCAGATAGGCCTCTGCAGATAGCTCTGTAATCTTCAAGGTCTTATTCGAGGTGATGATAACATTTACTGGCAAGAGATCAGCCATATATCTAATATGATATCCTGCCGCCTCAACAATGTTTCCATTGTCATTCTGTCCATCCCAGAGCTCTATATTATCGGTTACATCCCTAGGTTCATCATTTATTAGGATTCGTTTAGGACTAGTTTTACCAGCTTTTCCGATCTTAAGGGTTACCCTGGCTGGGGCAACTAAATCATAGGAGATTTCCGCAACCTCCCCTTTATAAGGGTCAAAAGTTGCACTGACTACACCACTATTATCTTCTATATACACCGGGCCAGTGACATATTCTGGATCGTAAATCCCTTCCCTCTTATCTACATCAACTGCCTCAATAGTGTATGTGTATGCTTCGTAGGGTAATACAGCCCCTGAATCATTCTTTCCATCCCAGTTAACTATATTGCTGCCTACAGATTGGAAGGTCTCGTCGATTAAGGTACTAACAAGAGTATCATCCTTATCGTATATCTCAATAGTCACATAAGAATCCCTATCCAGGGTGTAAGAGATTCCACTGGTTTCACCATTATCAGGATTGATACTGGTTTGAGTTACAGAGACATCAGTGATCTCGATGTTGTCCAGGGTTATAAAAACTGAATCTGTAGAGATATTTCCAGCCTTGTCTGTAACAGTTAATTTTATGGTATAATCTCCGTTAGCTATATCTACGGTATTTAATGTGGCCAGGAGGTCATTTTTTATGTTGGTTATGTTGCCGGATGATTTTTTGATTTCAATCCATGATGTGGGTGTTTCGCCCTCACCATAGGAAACTTCATAGGATAATATAACATCATCTGATGAAATAATATCATCAGAGGCAGTGCCAATAATCTCAAGGTCAATCTCTCCGGTAGTTTCGCCTGTGCCTGGATTATCAATTTTAGCTATGGGATATGTCAAATCCACTTTCACTGTCCCTGTAACAGGTGTTGATATTGCGCCACTGGATGGCTCTATTGATTCTATCTCATAGGTATAGACGCCATCCGATACTATTGATAAAGAGGAATTTGTGCCGTCCCAAACCTGAGAAATGCTGTTGCCTGTGCCAGTGTATGTCTTTATTAGTGTGTCTGATGTGTTCTTTATGTTTATTGTCCAGTCAACCCATTGGGTAATATCCGCAGATATTGTTGTTATATCTTTTTCGCCATCTTGATTAGGAGAAAACGGGTCTGTATCAACTGAGACATTGTATATGTTGAGCAGATAGACTGTTACCCTGTCTTCTGCTGTATTTGTATTATCGTCTGTATCTGTTACTATTAGCTTGATGGTAACAAATTTTTCAGATCCAAGGTCGGGTACTCTCCAGGTTGCTAACACATTACTGTCGTCTACTTGTGTGTTAGAGGTAATTTCTATCCAGCTTGCGGGCGAGGCGCCTGAACCGTAATATAGCTCGTATGATGCAAAGTTTGTATCATCTGTTGCTGTTGCTGTGCCTTTTATGTCTATTGTACCACCTATAATCTGGAATGGTATTGGATATGTTATATTGGCTATGGGCAGATCGCTGTTTAACGTAAGATAGCCCACAGCAGGGGATAGCTCTTCTGTTGCTGCATTTGTTGCTGATATTATGTATTTGTATGTACCGTTTTGTAGTGGCACACTATCATTGTCATCTCCAGACCAGTCAGTATTTATTGTATTACCTGTACCATTTATTGTCTTTACTGTTGTATCTGTTGTATCGAATATTGTAATGGTCCACTTGGCATCCTCTGAGATATCTATAAAAAATGTTGCCCATCCACCATTCTGGGTGAAGAGCTTGGGCGATATGGCTGCACTGGTAAAGGCAAATGGAAAGGTAAATTTATCACCAAGCCAGGGCTCATAAAGTATGGAATCGTTTATTGCGTCCCCAATGCCATTAGGATTGCTCGGATGGGTAGAACCGCTAGGACCGCTTGCATCTCCCCACCAGTTTAGCCTGGCATCTATGATTTTTGATGGGGATGCATTGTAAATACCATATGATGTATTTCCATAGATATCGTCATTATTAATCGAGGAGTTACGGTTATACAGGTATATCCCGTATTGACTACTATATCTTATTTCACTGTTTGTTATGGTAAGTGTGGCAGAGGATAGGTATATATTTGAGCTATAAGCATAACCTCCATACTCCACTATGACATAATCAAGGACTGAGATAGGCTCTGTAGCTGCGTTAGGGTAGAAATATATCCCACCCCAATATCCAGGGGTATGAGTATCCTGATTAGAGGTAAATAGTATACTATTGTCTGCAGTGCCTCTTGCATCAAGAATACCTGGTATGCTACCACTACCAATATATAAAAATTTATTCTGATAAAACCTCACCTCCACACCTTCCTTTATGGTAAGCGTGACCAGGTTATCAGTGCTTCCATAGACCGTTATATCTCCACGGATCTTGTAGATCCCTATACCCTTATCCTTACTCCATATGGCATTCTCGGATATACGCCCGCCATTTACCTCTATATAGCTAGTACTATCTGTACCATTAAAGGTGTTATTATTATTATTCAGTATGTCATCCACTATGTTTGCACCAACACGAAGGGGGTAATCATTATACTTGTAAAAGGTGTTATCTGTTATTTCATGTGTTCCACCCGGGTTTTTAAAATACATGCCTTTGTATAAGATGTTATCAGTAATAGTGACTGTGTTAGTATTTACAAAATAAAGATCATAGTCACCGTTAAAGGTATAGTCTTTACCATCAAAATAATAAAAGTCATTGTCCTGTATAGTCGCAGATGAGTTATTCGAGTAAATACCATAACTGACATTTCCATATATCTTACTATTATTGATCGTTAATTTACTGTTATTTACGTTAGTGTTATACAGGTATATCCCGTATTGACTACTATATCTTATTTCACTGTTTGTTATGGTAAGTGTGGCAGAGGATAGGTATATATTTGAGCTATAAGCATAACCTCCATACTCCACTATGACATAATCA
>CAJVYE010000097.1 GCA_913009285.1 uncultured Nitrospirota bacterium
CCCGGAATCTACACTCTTTCCCTACACGACGCTCTTCCGATCTTTTACGGGCCGCCCTATATATGAATTTGATATCATCCATATTTCTTATAGATAGAAGCTTACGGGTTATAAATTGTGGAGAAAGAAATGACTTGTAAAGCTCCTGGGTAAATCTCATAACATCTTTGGTCCCTACAGGGCTCTCCCAAACAGATTCCCGCATATCATATCTGTCCCAGTCCTTTGTCTTTATCCATCCATTTTTCTCAGCATCTTTAAACATTGCAGTCCCGGGATAGGGGACCACGATTGTTGCCTGAAGTGTATCTACGTATCCCTTCCTGAACATCTCTTTTGCAAGCTTTATAGTATTTTCTGCATCCTCTCTCGTTTCCCATGGATAGCCTGTCATTACTGTAATATGTGGGGACAAACCTGCTTTCTTCGCCATTCTGACCCCTTCGATAATCTCTTTTACTGTGAGGTTTTTATTAAGTCGATCCAGGGTCTCCTGATTTGCAGATTCTAATCCATATAAAATGAATCTAAATCCAGCCCTAGCCATAAGGGAATAGTCTTCTTGCTTTAAGGCATTCAGTCTCATATTACAGCCGATATGGATCTTTTTGTTATATCCTCTTTTGATCATTCCTTCACAGAACTCTCGTAACCACTCACCTATGGGAAAGGTTCCGCTATCATCAAATATCTCTTTAACCTTAAATCTTTTAATAAGTATTCCGATTTCGTCAAGCATTTTTTGTGGGGAACGGGCTCTATAGTGTTTACCAGGGTATGTTGTTGTCCACGAACAAAATGTGCATCTTCCCCACCAGCAATCTCTTCCTGCCATGGTATAGGTTCCTGGGAGTCTCTTGTAATTGCCATTTTTCTCATTATAAAAATCCCATCTGGTCAGATACCTGTCTATAAATGGGAGGGTATTGAGATCGTGGTTTAATTGAAAAGGACCTGTATTCTTAATATCACCATTCTGACGATACCAGATGCCAGGTTCTAATTTAGTCGATAGTCGATGGTCGATAGTCCATGGTTTGCCGACTCCTAAGTGAGAGTTCTCCCTTGACAACCCTTCTCGCAAGGTATTACAAAGATTGAGGAGCAGAAAGTCGTAGTCACCCCCGGACAGGATAAAATCTACTAGAGAATTTTGCATTGATTCTTCAGGTAAGGCTGTCACGTGGTCGCCCATCAAGACCGTGGTTAAATCCCAATCATTGGATGAAATATTTTTTAAATCCTTTATGATCTCCCAATGCATTTTCACAACAGGTGTCTTTGTCTCTATAGCAATCACATCAGGTTTTTCCCTTTTGACCTTTTCTATCCATTCTTTGTAGCTTTTCTCTCCTGCGATAGCATCATCCCAAAATACCTCAAAGTCGTTCTCTTTAAGGAGGGTTGCAGCATAGGCTGGAACCATGGGATAGATATAAGTTGGATTATTGAACCACTGAAATTGTCTGTTTTGAGAAAGGAGTGGAACACCTTTCGTACTCTCTAATGGTGGATAAGAAATAAATATCTTCATTTGTGCCTAAACAATCCCTTTATAAAGAAATAACCATAAGTTAAATGAGTAAAAAATATACCAGGTATGGTAAGGATTCCAACAGCAATATTCCTGGTATTTATACATGCCATCAAAGCAGTAAGAACAAGTAATAAAGTATATAAAGAAAGCGTTCCAACATATATAGGCATAGCCGGCGTAAACATCACAGAGAGGGGGAGACCCATTACAATCCCAATCAAAAAAAGACTGGGTATAAAATATCCAATCCTTCGGGATGTCTCTGGCAGGATCCTGGAAAAATAGCCTCTATGGAGGGCATATCGACTAATCTGCTTAAGATGGGCCATGAAGAGGGGTCTCCTATAATGGTATACCAAAACCTCAGGGTCATAAATAATCTTTTTCCTATACTTCTTTGTTATATCCAAACAGAATTTTGTATCCTCTCCAGGCCAGTAATGTGAGTCGAATCCTCCTATCTTTTCAAAGATATCTCTCCTCACCAATAGATTCACAGTGGGAAAGTCATCTACCTCCATTGGTTTTGTAGGCACATACCTGTAACCATACCCACCACTGGCTATCCATGAGCTATAAACAGCCCCTGAGGCCTTTTGCCAGATGTTATTATTTTGGGGCGTTACAGCAGGCCCTCCCACAGCAGCGATATCAGGATCTTTAAAATGCCTTACAGCATTAGTAAGCCAATCCTTTCTGGGATATGCATCATCATCCAAAAAGGCGAGAATTTCCCCCTTTGCGTATCTAAGGGCAAGATCCCTTTTTTCGGCAGGACCGATCTCGCCGGTTGTGATAATAGTAGTCTTGGGAAAGTTCTCCTTGCTTTCTACATCGGGAAATATCAAGATCTCGTATTCTTCATAATCAAGTGATAGGATGTGCTGAATCGACTCATGGATATAATCATTTATCTTTTTTACTGGAATTATGATGGAAACCGAAGTCATAGTTGTGCATACGCAGGCTAAAGCCTGCGGCTACCTTTACAAAACATCTTAAGCCTTATCCCATTCAGCGTCACTTATGCCAGCCTGTCTAAGTATTTCTTTAACTATACTTATATGTATATCTCTGCTTCCATGAGGATTGGGAATACGGATTTTCTTTCTACTCTTTATCATAAACTGATGCCTACCTCCCGAAAAAGGTCCTGAATATCCAAGCGCCTTAAATTTTTTGATTAGCTTCTTCCTTGATATATTAGATGACATAATCAGGCAGTTGCTACTTCTTTGATATTTATATCTATGCCTTTGACAATAGGAATAGGATCTCCATCTCTTAATTTAAGAATAAGCCATTCTTCTAAAACTTCTGTGATCTCTTTTCTGCATTCTTCAACTGTTTTACCGTTAGCCCAAACACCTTCAAAACCAGGAATTTCAGCAAACCAGGTTCCATTGTCTAATTTTTTATATTCTGCCTTTTCTAAGGCCCCTTGAATATATTCAAATAGCATGGCTTTATCTCCTCTTCTATTAGTTTTTTAATACACCGCAGCCTTATATCCACTACTCAATTTCGTAATTTAGAGAAATAATTCTTTCTTCATAATAGCAGTTTTTTCATTAAATTTCTTCTCCATCTCTTGAAACCTATTGTCCATTTTAGTATTTAATGTCTTTTGAGCTTCAATTAAAAGATCCAATTTCCCGTTAATACCTTCTAATAGTATTTTAAATCTCTCTTTTGCATTTGACATCATCAATATTCTTCCAGATAGAAGTTTATGGATTATTTATAGATTTTAATTTTAACTCGCAACCTGCAACTCGCAACTCATAACTCGTACCAGCCCTCTTTTCAATTAAAATAAAGATTATATTTAGGAAGAGTAAAAGTATTCCATTACCAATAAGGATATAGAGTATATGCAATAAAGAATCATGGAAAAAGGTAATTAACAATATCTCTAAAAGACAACTTATGACCAGGCTATATATGAATCTACTTCTATTGCGGGCAAGATTAAAATTAATGATAATGTTAATTAAAGCTAACGGAAACATAGCAATGCCAAAGAGCTTTAATAAAGGAGCGGCCTCAATAAATTTGTTACCAAATAAAAATGTAATCATAATCTCTGGCATCACGTAAAAAGAAATCACACCTGTACCAGCAAGAATAGCGGTCAGGAGTAACCCCTTATTAAGGAGTCCATAGGTATCTTCATTCAATGTGTGGGATTCAGAGATCATAGGAAACATTACCATAACAATTACCCCTGGAAGATAGAAAACAGATCGTCCAAGGACAGCAGCCCCTGCATAGTATCCAGCCTCTTCAGGGGAAAAGTAGTGTTTTACTAGAACTAGGTCGATATTGGTGATAATCATAAAACTGACAGTGGCAAGGATAACAGGTAAACTGTATGTAATAATCTCTCTTGTATGACTCTCAATCTTAGAAGATAGTTTTTGATTTAATAAGGATTTAAGAGGATAAAAGGTTATTATCATGATCCCAAGGGCTGATAAGAGGGTAGCCAGTAAGGCACCATTTACCCTTAACCCCAAAAATACAAATAAGATTCCGAATAATAACCTTGATACTCCACCAAGACTAGCATTAATCCCTAAATAACCAAACCGCTGAAGCCCTTGAAGAGTACCGACGTTCACAGGCAGTAGAAGAGAGACGAAAAGAATACTACCCAAAATGATCACAGGCCATGAAGAAGGGATCTTCAAAAATGCAGTTATTCTCCCATTAAAAAAAAGGAACAGGATGACCCCAATACCGGTAAGTATCGTCATTTTCTTTAAAGAATTCTTGTAAAATTTTATTACTTTTCCCCATTCCCCTTCTGCCTTAAATTTAGATATGTATCTGGCCATAACCAACATAATAGTCCCGGCAGGGACTGCACATATCATCATCAGAGAAAGCAAGGAGTTAAGGATTCCAAAGTCAGAAGTGCTGAGATTATGTCCCATAAAGAATTGAAAGAGATAGTTAGCAATATTCCCTATCATGACCGTTATAAATAGGATACTACTGCTTTTTATAAGACTATCTGATTGTTTCATTTTTTCAAAAAAATAAGGATTTGAGAATAGCATTCGTTAGAGTACAAGGCATTTATAGTTATGAAAGCCTACGGATGCGCTCCTCCACCGGAGTATGCAGATGGTACTCAACAGAGGAGGAGGACTGAAGAGGGGCTTCAATCCTGGAATCTGTTTCTAATACGTCTTTTTCCTTTTCCATACGGTCGTAATATCTCAGGATATACATCCTATAAAATATGGCAAGCGTATCTAACCCTGTAAGATATAGGGTCTTTAATCCAATCCTACCCCATTTCACCTCTCTCCTATAGGTGATAACAACTGGAGCCTCCACAACCTTGTATCCAAGATGATGTGCATTTGCCAAAAGCTCCACATCAAAGGCAAATCTCTTGCAAAGAATCTTTGGAAATACCCTATCCAGAACCTCTTTCCTAAATATCTTGAGCCCTGTCTGAGTATCTCTTAACGGCAGATTAAATAATATCTTTAAAAAGAGCGCATATATCTTACTGATCATCTTTCTATGAGTTGGGTAATTAAGCCTGGACCTAGGATGATGTTTTGATCCAATTATTACATCTGCTTCCCTATCCCTAGATCGGAAGAGCACACGTCTGAACTCCAGTCACATTCCTTTATCTCGTATGCCGTCTTCTGCTTGAAAAAAAAAACAAACAAATAAAAAAATAAAAAAA
>CAJVYE010000098.1 GCA_913009285.1 uncultured Nitrospirota bacterium
TATAAGTGAGGAGAATTGTTTTATTTATTGTTTTTTTTTTCAAGCAGAAGACGGCATACGAGATAAAGGAATGTGACTGGAGTTCAGACGTGTGCTCTTCCGATCTTGATGATTTTAAAATAATAAATGCTATTTTGAAGAATAGGAGCAGTATTAAATTAATCAGGTCAAGAAATATTGATGAGGCCTTAAAAATAATCGAACAATTTGATTTTGATATTATTTTATTGGAATATCTGCTTCCTGATGGAAATGGATTTGACTTTTTAAAACTAATGGATAAAAAGGATATGGAAATACCAGCTATAATAATTACCAAAGAGGGTAATGAAATGATAGCCTCACAGATTATTCAGGCAGGAGCCTATGATTATCTTCCCAAAGAGGTAGTTAGTGATGAATCTCTTTGTCAGAGCATCTCTATTGTCCTTGAAAAATCTCGTACAAAAAAGGAAATAAAAGCAGCCCAGAAAAAAATGGCAGAGATGTCAATAAAAGATGGACTTACGGGTCTGTATAATCGAAGGTATTTTATGGAATCTATTGAAAAAGAGGTGGCAAGGGCCTTTCGACACAAGCTCAATTTTAGACTATGCATGATAGATGTGGATTATTTTAAGGATATTAATGACACATACGGTCATCAGACTGGAGATATGGTGTTGTCTGAGTTTGGTAAGTTACTGAGACAATATTTTCGCAAAAATGACACTATATGCCGCTATGGTGGTGATGAGTTTGCTGTGATTATGCCACACATATCAGCACATGAATCAATGCTTGCTGCTGAAAGGTTCAGGGAAGAGGTTGCAAGTCATATTTTTAAATATGATTCAATCCAGTTTAGTATAACTGTAAGTATTGGTATCTCATTCTATACAAATGACAAAAATCAGTCCTCCACAGAGCTTGTTGAATTGGCCGATAAGGCTCTTTATAAAGCAAAAATAGAAGGTAGAAACAGGGTTAATATGATAGACTGAGTTATAGAAATTCGTTACGACTTGCGCAAAAATAATACCTATAATCCACACCAATATTATTCCGGTTATCAATTATACTAATTTTTTTTTGTTTAAGATAATTTAGCAATTTAATTTTTGCTTGATTCCATATTTATGATATAATACAATAATAATTAGTTCATATGGTACGTTGCAGCTTAGCGAATCGTTAGGCGAGAATGTAAGATACCGCCTACAACCTGTAAAATATAAACAGGAGGCATTAATGGCGATATGATATATATTGGTTCCTTTTCTGGAACACGCCATCAGGTTATGGTCTCTGAACAACGCTGCTTAGCAAAATCCCATCTAATGGTGTATTCTGTAGTTCAGCTTCGAATGATGATTCTGGAAATATAGGAAATGATAGGACAAAGATTGCTGAGACAAATTTATTTTTTTAAATTAAAGTTCTCGGTTCAGGTAAACCTTATCTTCAACATGATATTAGTATGAAAAATTAGTAGGAAACTATTGTAATTATTAAGGTTTGTTAGTAGTCGTTCTAATCTGAAGTAAGACTTATTTTTAGGTCGGTTTGGAACGTTATACTCTGGACGGCCATAAATTTGGTTTTCTCGTGCTCAGATCGGTCAAAGATGGCCTGAAGATGAGATGCTTTGAAAGCTAAATTTATGACCGTCCAGAGTATATACCCAATTAATTTTCAATAGAAAGGAGGGAAAGGAATAGTGGCAGAGCGTGAAACAGGTATTGTCAAATGGTTCAACAGCAATAAAGGCTATGGCTTCATCACACGCGATCAAGGGGGGGATGTTTTCGTACACTATAGTTCCATTCGTGGTGATGGCTATCGCTCATTAGAAGAAGGTAATAAAGTAGAATTCATAGTCACCCAAGGAAATAAAGGTCTTCAAGCAGAAGACGTGATTGTTAGCTCTACAGATTAAGACACACAAAACATACGAAACGTATTATCTTAAGTGATAGTAATTTGAGAACAGGCCTTGAATAGAGGAGAGGAAGCTATTCATTATATAAGGGCTGTTTCCCATAGTATCGATGCACTTAGCAATAGAGGACCTCTCTACATGAGAGTACCTGTTGGGGTCTGCTACCGCTTCGGTATATGGTTACACCTTTGCATCCTTCACGATAGGCGAGCATAAATATATCCTGCACATCCTCCACACTTGCATTGGCAGGGAAATTGACGGTCTTGGATACTGCATTATCAGTATATCTCTGGAAGGATGCCTGCACCTTTATATGCCACTCAGGAGTGATATCAAAGGTTGTCTTAAATAATTTCCTGATCTCTTCTGGTATCTCTTTTATCCCCTGAATCGACTCAATACCGGTCAGTTTTTCAATATCTATATTATGAGATTTAGCAATCTCTTTGAACAGGGGGTTTACCTCTATAAATTCTGTATTATCAAGGATATTCCTGGTAAAGCAGAGGGCGTAAATAGGCTCAATACCACTCGAACAGCCTGCAATAATGCTGAGTGTCCCGGTAGGTGCTATTGTTGTGCTTGTGGCATTTCTCAACCTCATCCCTCCTGGCCTATCGTATATACTCCCCTTAAAATTCGGGAATACCTCCCTTTCCTCTGCAAGCTCGGCTGATCTCTCCCTTGCCTTCTCTCTTATGAAGCGCATTATTTTCTCTCCCAACTTTACAGCCTCTGTTGAATCGTATGGTATCCCTAACCTTATAAGGAGATCGGCAAATCCCATTACCCCAATACCTATCTTTCTGTTTCCCCTTGTTATTTCAGCAATCTGAGGTAATGGATATCTATTTACATCTATTATGTTGTCCAGAAATTTTACTGCTATTCTTACTGTATCTTCGAGCTTATCATAATCTATCTCATACCTCTTATCTATTTTTTTTACCATGCGAGTCATATTGATCGAGCCCAGATTGCAGGCCTCGTAAGGAAGAAGGGGTTGCTCACCACAGGGATTGGTGCTTTCTATTTCCCCTAACTGTGGGGTCGGATTATCCTGATTTATCCTATCCAGGAATAATATCCCTGGCTCTCCATTATCCCATGCAGATTCTACTATAAGCTGAAATACATCTCTGGCCTTTAGACTCCTTACCACCTTTCCATTCCGTGGATTTATCAGGTCATATTCCTTGTCATTCTCCAATGCCTTCATGAAGGTAGTAGTGATCCCTACAGAGAGGTTGAAATTGGTCAGCTTTCCCCCCTCCTTTTTGGCAGAGATAAACTCTTGTATATCAGGATGGTCAACTCTTAGTATCCCCATATTTGCCCCACGCCTTGTCCCACCCTGTTTTATCGCCTCTGTAGCTGCATCAAAAACCTTCATAAAGGAGATAGGACCGCTAGATACCCCATTGGTGGTTGCCACAGGGCTATTGGCAGGTCTTAATCTACTGAAGCTGAACCCAGTCCCACCTCCACTCTTATGAATCATGGCAGTATCTTTGATGGTCTCAAAGATACTCTCCATTGAATCCTCTATAGGAAGCACAAAACAAGCGGATAACTGCTGAAGTTCCCTACCTGCATTCATCAGGGTAGGAGAGTTCGGTAAAAACTCCATGTTTGCCATTACCCTGTAAAACTCTTCCTCTGTCTTTTCAACATCTGCATGAGGGTCATAAATGAAATCAGCAGATGCTATATTCCTTGCTACCCTTCTAAACATATCCTCTGGTTTCTCTATAACCCTTCCATCTTTATCCTTCTTCAGATATCTCTTCTCCAGGACCCTGATAGCATTGGGTGATAGCTCTGTTATCTCCCTATCCTTTATAACCGGCCTGTCTGTATCTTGGCTGACAGGTTTATCAAAAGGGATACCAATCATCTCTGCATCTGGCTCTACAAAGGTAGATATCTCCTCACCCACATTACCAAGTATACTATTATCTATATCCCTTCTATCTTCCCTGACAACATCCCTGGCCTCCATGACAAATCCTCCCTCTAACTGTTTAACCGTTAGAAGTAACGGCTAAATAGAATTGAAAAATATTTTACTATTAAAAGATAGCAATTATGACGCTAACAATTACTATAAAGTTTATGAATATTATGTCTACTATAAAGATGCTTTAAAAAAATCAATTTATATTAAAGAAGCATATTATGTCAAGCGAAAAAATCAATATCTTGTACTAAAAATTTTATTTGTTACAAGATATGGTATGATTGTGAAATAAATTGTGTCTTTAATTTTCAATAGTTAGCATGGTTTTCAACGCTTTATCAACACATTTTTCCACAATTGTTCTGAGGGATTTAGCCACAAAAATAAGTAGCGGAAAATAGGATAGATCTCGGGAAGGATTTCAGAAATACAGAAACGTAGGTCTCATACCTACTTTTTGGGAATACACTTTAGGACTAGCGAGCAAATAACTTAACATTCTCGCATCTTATCTCTCCCCTTGCACACCTTAACACATATACCGCATATATAATGCCCTATATGGTACTTCTTTGAAAACCACTTCAACCTTTCAAGGCAGAGATCGCGGTTGTAATCATTAAACGATTCCTTGATAGCGCTAACAGGACATACATTTATACATTCTGTGCATTCACCACAATCCTCTTTAGAGGGGTTATCCACCTTCAGGGGAATATCTGTAAGGACGGTTACATAACGTACCAGCGAGCCATAGTCATGGTTGACCAGGAGATTATTCCTTCCTATCCATCCAACTCCTGCCATAACCCCGACAGCCTTGTGTGAGAAGTGTGCCCTCTGATTTTCCCAGTCAATGGTCTGTGAGGAAGGGATAGGGAGGGCATTAAAGTTCATTCCCTGGATATAGTTTGTCACCCTTATTGCCACCTGATCCAGGGCTATATTCAGCCGCCTGTAGTGATAGTAATAGAGCTTGGTAGGACTATCTTTTATAGACTCCATTATCCTTCCAGATAGACGGATTCCCATTGATATCCCATAGACAAGGCCATTTGATATATCTTTTGGGAGGAGTTCAAAGGCGTTAAGGAGATCCCCCACATACCCTACCCCGAACAGGGACATCCCCCATTCTTCTGCTAACAATTTAAGGTCTTGGTAATATGTCTCTTTTGATTCGATCACCATATATAGATTTCATATAAGAACTTCAGAAGCCAGAATTCAGGAGCCAGAATCCAGAATATATTAAAGAGCGTTCTTTACAGATCGGAAGAGCACACGTCTGAACTCCAGTCACATTCCTTTATCTCGTATGCCGTCTTCTGCTTGAAAAAAAAAAAAAGA
>CAJVYE010000099.1 GCA_913009285.1 uncultured Nitrospirota bacterium
ATGTTTGTGGGAATGTAGTGGAGTAGGAAGGGGGGGGGTGGGGGGGGTGTTTTTTTTTTTCAAGCAGAAGACGGCATACGAGATAAAGGAATGTGACTGGAGTTCAGACGTGTGCTCTTCCGATCTTAGGAGAGGGAACAGGTCTTGGTTTATATGTTAGTCACAAAATCATTATGGAACATGCAGGCAAAATATATGCAGAAAATGTAGAAGATAAAGGAGTCAGGTTTACAATAACTTTGCCTTATGTGCTTGAGGAAACAAAAAAGGTAATTAAAAGTAATAATAAACCGTGTTTACCTGATAGTTTAAAGATTTTAATTGTTGACGATGAAGAATCTATTCGGAATTGGTTTTATAAAATGTCAACAGAACAGAGAGTGTCAGTTTTTAAAGCAAATAATGGCAAAGAGGCAATATTTATACTGGAACAAAAAGAGGTAGATGTCATTTTATCAGATGCAAAAATGCCTGAAATGGATGGATTTGCATTGCTAAAATGGTTGGAACAAAACAAACCAGATTATCTCAAGAAGTTTATTTTTATAACAGGGGTTATTGATGATAAGATTAATAAGTTTTGCAATAAATATCATTGTTATTCATTGATAAAACCTTTTAAGAAAAAACAGGTTCTTGAAATGATTCAAAAAGTAGCGAAAAATTCTTAAGAGTTCAATCTATATTTTCTTTATATTTCGGGTTCGTCCGATTCATCTTCCCATACCTTAAGTATCTTATCTATGAAAAAGGAGGATAGCCTCTCACTCGCCTCTCTTAATGCCTGATAACCACCTGCTATTTCATCCTTACTTAAGACCGTGGCAAATTCACTCCTGGCACCCAGTATTGTCCTCTTATCTATCCTGATTGCCCTGGCACTAATGTTTGCTGTAAAAGACTCCATTCCTCTATTATTCGTCTCTTCTGCTCTCCTTTTGGCCACTGCACTTCCTATAACAATCACTTCTGCCCCAGACTGGATTCCTATCGATATAGCAGCCTGTATATCCCCACTGATTGCCTCCATCATCAGATTCCTATCTATACTCTTTTTGAGAGCATGCCTACCCATAACAACCAATCCCTTCTCCTTAAACCTCTGGAGCATGATCGATTCAGATACAGATCTCCTCTCCCAAAAATCGGATAGAGTGTTTCTTGTCCTTACATTCCTCTCATTGATAACAACAGCCACTATATGTTTGTATTTATCTTCGAACAATAAACCGCTGCCAGCTAAATGGCCTTTGAGGTCTTCTGAAAAGATAGTTACCTGAAGAACTACCTTATAGGTCTTTAGATCAAGATCGACTGATTGGGAGAGGATCTTGTATTTCTGCACATAATCCCAGCTCTTTTTATATATTGTATTGATTAATTGATTATCAGGTGTGAGTACCTCAAAATCTACCATATCAAATAGGATATTCTCAACCGCTTCAATTACCGCATTATCAATAGCCTTTTTCCTTGCCTTAGGTTGATTTCTATTTTTTATCGTACTGACACCTGCAACAATGGTGGTTGTCAGGAGGGGTTGTGACCGTGCAGGGGTAATGAAGCAGAAGATCAAGATAGCTGCAAATAATATTATCCGGCAATTCCTGCCTATATTAATAATCTCTTTATCAGACATTTCTATTTCTTTTTCTTTCTTTTCATGTATCTCTTTAACATCTCTACCTCTTTACTATCCAGGTAACGATAGGCACCAAGGGATAATCCACTTAAGCTGAGTGATGCATATCTTACACGTTTCAATCTTTGGACAGAGTGTCCTATGGCCATACACATCCTCTTGATCTGTCTATTTTGTCCCTCATAGATCGTTATTCTAAGCCAGCTATTTTCCCCACTGATTCTCTCTATATGTGTCTTTGAAGGAGGGAGTTGTTGCCCTTCGATCCTTAATCCTCCTTTATTGAGTCTTTTTATCTTCGCTTCGTTCGGAATGCCACTGACCTTTGCCAGATATGTCTTTGGAACCATGTAACGAGGATGAGCAAGGTTATGGGCCATATCTCCATCATTTGTAAAGAGGAGGATCCCCTCTGCATCGTAATCAAGTCTCCCCACAGGATAGACCCGTAATTTAACCTTCTTGAGTAGATCAATAACTGTTGGTCTTCTCTCCTTATCCTTAAGGGTTGTAATATATCCCCTTGGTTTGTTAAGGAGGATATAAACCTTAGGCTCCAGTCTAGTAATCAGTTTACCATCAATCTTGATATGATCACACGATATATCCGCCTTGATTCCCAGCTCAGTGACGATCTTACCGTTTACAGTGACATGTCCTTCCTTTATTAACTCCTCTGCCTTACGCCGGGAGGATATACCAGCGTGTGACAATATCTTATGTAGTCGCATGCTATCCATATTCGTAACTGTTTAGCCGTTACTTCTAACGGCTAAACATTATTAAAAATTTCAAAATTTAAAGTGCAAAGTGCAAAATAAGGAAATTAAATGGCTCTTCTCCCAATTTACCGTAGAAATTGGGAGAAGAGCCATTTAATTTCTCAATAATTTTACATTGCAGTTCAGCTATTCTTCTGATAGCTAAACTGTTACAGGGGAAGGGCTGTCTGTACCCCTTCTTTATCACTTTTATCACTTATATCTTCCTCTGTAAATTCCTCTATAGTCGGGAGATCAGAAAGGCTCTTCAGCCCAAAGTATTCCATAAATTTCCTCGATGTACCATACAACATAGGTCTTCCAATGACCTTCTTTTTTCCAAGGATCCTTATAAGATTCCTTTCAAGTAATGTCTTCAATACACCAGAGGTCCCCACTCCCCTTATATCCTCTATCTCAGCCTTTGTGATAGGTTGTTTGTATGCGATTATTGATAGGACATCGAGTGCGGCCTTAGAAAGCATTGATCCCCTATCTATCTTATGAAATCTCTTGACCCATTCTGAGTATTCATAGCGGGTACAGAGCTGGTAACCCTTGGCGATCTCGACGATCTGGATGTTTCTCTCCATATAATCAGAGATCAACTCCTCCATGATCGTCTTGAGGGAAGTCTTATCAAATTCCCCACTGAAGACTTCCATTAGCTTATCAAGCGTAAGGGGTCTGTCAGTAATAAGTAAAAGATTTTCAATAATCGCCTTCCCCTTTTTTAGACCCATATCACTCATCCTCCACTGCCTTAAATATTCTTATGGTTGCAAATCTATTTAACTGCTGAATCCTTATTACCTTGAGGCGTATAAGTTCAAGAATGGCAAGGAAGGTAGCCACTACCTCTATCCTATGTGTCATGACAGCAAAGAGGGAATCAAACGTGATAGTATGGGATTCATTCAACCTATCCATAATATAATTCTGCTTTTCAGAGACCGACATCTCATCCATGGAGATCTCATAAGGGACCTTGTAAGATATATCCTTCATAACCTTCTTGAATGCATTTAGGAGGTCGAATATAGTAACATCAACAAGAAGATCTTCGTCATCTACAGAAGAAATATCCCCGTTTTCTCTGGTAAATATCTCCCTCTGGTAACTCTCCTTCTCCTTGAGACTGAGAGCGGTCCCCCTGTATTTTTTATGTTCAAGAAGCCTTCTTACCAATTCCTCCCTCGGATCACACTCTTCTGTCTCTTCATCCTCTATCTCCTGAGATGGGAGAAGCATTTTCGATTTTATATGTGTAAGTGTAGCTGCCATGACGAGAAACTCGCCAGCGATATCGAGATTGAGGGTATTCATTATCTCCAGGTATTCAAGGTACTGCTCGGTTATCAGGGTAATGGGGATATCATATATATCGATCTTCTGCTCCTTTATAAGATGCAAGAGGATGTCCATTGGCCCCTCAAATATATCAAGTTTTACTTTATAATCCATATATAGCTATCCTGGTTACTGATAAATTCATTTATCTGTATGTAAGATTATATGATGTATAATGGGTAGATGTCAATTAAAGGAATTATTTCAATGGGAAAACACCTTATCATCTATAAAAACTGGCTAATTGTTATATCTTATACACTATTTATATATATTACTCTCCCTTATGCCCCGATCTTGAGAGATTCTATTATTAATAGCCTTGGTGAAAGGATTATCTCTATAATTGTTGGAGCTATAGTAGGCTCTATAGGTATAATTATATTCCTATTTCTAAAAAGACAGAAGTCAAACCTCTCTTCATATATCTGGCTTATTATATTATCAGCAATATACACATATTTTCTTTTAACCATTAATATCATTGTTGAAAAGGTACATTTTATTCAATATGGCCTGTTAAGTCTATTTATCTTTTATGCATTGCGGAATCACTTTAATGATTTATCTATATATCTGATAGGGACTCTGCTGGTAGTTATCCTCGGATTAGTAGACGAATATATTCAAGGAATCTTGCCTAACAGGGTGGGTGAAATAAGGGATATATGGTGGAATGGTCTTGCAGGATTGCTTGTGCAGGTAGCAATATTAAAAGTAATCAAACCAGGATCAATAAATAAAAGGATAGATTTTAAGTCTTTAAAGGTTGTCGGCATAGAACTTATGATAATAGCAATATCCATGGGTATATTCATTACAAAGATCCATGAGTTTGGATTTGTAATTAAAGATCCATATATAGGAAAATTCTATTCCAGACTACCTAAATCTGAAATATTAAATATAGATAGAGAAAGATTTATAGAAAATGGAGAGATAATAGATAGGGTGTTTAATGATAAAGATTATGCAAAATCGCTAAATATACTACAACTTCCTTTCCTTTATGAAATGGCAATCCATATATTTCGAAGGGGTAGGTATGCGGAAAAAGGGGATCTGTTTGTGGCCTGTAAAGAAAACCTGATATTATATAGGTATTTTAAAGAAACCATAAAACATACCAGATATTGGTGGGATAGGGATAAGATGGATCTCTGCGATTCCCTGCCTGAGCAAAAGATGAAGGATTTTTATGAAAGCCCTGTTAGTTCTCAATTATTTACCTTGTGTAAACCTATAACACTGTGGGTCTAGATCGGAAGAGCACACGTCTGAACTCCAGTCACATTCCTTTATCTCGTATGCCGTCTTCTGCTTGAAAAAAAAAACAGAATGGTAATAAGAACGAACCATATAAAAGCCTCCAAGATATTCAAGCGTGACGCTTTATTTTTATGCAGACTCCTACATGAGTACTCTATATGATCTGTTGACGTCT
>CAJVYE010000100.1 GCA_913009285.1 uncultured Nitrospirota bacterium
TTAATACCTTCTTGAGAATAGACCTCAGTAACTTTGCCAGCGGTTTCACCTGTTCGGGTGAGCTGCAACAGTCCTTCCTGTGTGGCCATATAAAAAGATGAGGTTGTGATAGTATCAACATCATCTTTAGGTGTCCAAAGGTATAGCCAATCTTTGGCTTGGTTAGAAATATATATCCCCTGACTAAGGGTACTGGCATAGATAATATTGGTATTTTGAGGGTGAAATTCAAGGTCAGTTACGGAATTCCAATTTCTTGTTGAACCCCCGGGTATTCCCTTATTAGATGGAATCCATTCTAGTCCTTTCTCAGTCCTCATTCTCTTATACAGAGGAACATCTGTGCCACCGCTGTAACCAACTCCTGCATAAATAATATCAGGATTTTTAGGATCGATAAGGATGGCATTAACAATCTTATTCTGGAGACCTGTTAGAGTCCATTTATCTCCCCCCTTTTTGCTTTCCCAAAGGTCTCCCAAAACCTTTGGGGCAAAGAACCCCCCGCCTCCTGCAAAGATATGCTGATTATCTAAAGGGTCAATTGCCACCACGTTAAAGGGATAATACTCCCCGGATTGTTTTCTTGCCTCCAGAACCTCCTCAAATTTTCCTTCATCTGTTCTTCTGTCAATCCTTCTATAGATCATTCTTCCGGAAGCTATGAATATCGTCTCAGTTTCTTTATCAGGATCATGGTCAATAGCAATGGCAATGTCTGAGACATAATCACTGTCAAGCTTATTACTATAAGTCCAACTTTGACCACCGTCTAATGTTTTTGCTAAATAACCCTCTAAGCCAGCGTAAAATATCTCACTGTTCTTTGGGTGGAAGAGAACTGAATGCGTGGTATCCCTCAGAAGTTGCGACCAGGGTTCCTCACCTTTTTTCCCATAAAGCCCTGCGAAGGTAGCAGCAAGTATGTGGTTGGAATCATTAGGATCAATCGCAACATCATAAGTGACCGTAGTGATTCCGTTGCTAATCGGGGTCCAGGTTTGTCCATGGTCCTCACTTTTAAATATACCCTCATTGTACCCACCTGCAATAATAACCTCGCTGTTTGTAGGATGAACTGTTAGTGATTCGAACTTGAAATCGTGAGGATATATCTTCCAGGTATCTCCTCCATCAGTACTTCTTGCAACCTTTCCTATTCCATCCCCACCCCCGTTAACTGGTGTTTGCCAGGTTGCATATAAGGTGTTTGGGTGTTGTGGATCAAAGGATAAATCTGCAACAAGACGACACTTATTGTATTTATCTTGATCCTTTCGATTCTTTGGAATTATTGGCCATAAGGATTTCCACTTATTACCATCAAAATAATGTTTAATTATCCCAAAACCACTTCCTGTAAAAACAGTATTAGAATCATCTGGCTTTACTGCAACTGTGAGGTATCCCGAATCTTTTAATGAATATATTTTCCTCCAGGTATCTCCTCCATCTCCGCTTCGATAAAGGGTACCGTGCCATCCTCCATGACCAAAAGAGCTTGTAACAGCCCAGATGATATCTTTATTCTGCGGGTCAATAGCTATATCCACAACAGGGAAGTCAACGTCCTTAGTTTTTTTCCATTCTGCTCCTCCATCAACTGTTTTGTAGATGGCTCCGGATGAATAAGTGTTGTTGGGGCCGCCTGTACCCACATAGACTATTTGTCTGTTAGGATCTCTTTTAGAAGGATGTATAGGAGCTATAGCGAGAGACATGCAATACCGAAACTCACTCTGCTGCATAGTGCTGTTTTTTATATGGGTCCAGGTTACACCACCATTAGTACTCTTTTCTACCCAGAAATTATGTGCAACCCAGATAAACTCAGGGTTGTTTGGAGCTATTTTTACTGCCCAAACCGTATGATTTTTGAATTCATCTTCTTTTCGAACTTCACCACCTGTTTCCACTGCCCGCCAACTCTCTCCCCCATTTGTAGTCATGTAGAGTCCATTACTCTTATAGGTCCCTGCAAACATCTTAACCTTATCCGGGTTGGAAGCGTCAATGGCAATGTCATATATGCGTCCACCATAAAGGTTAAGTTTTTCAAAGTCCTCGCCTCCCCTCTGTGTTAATTTTGAAGATAGGCAACCAAAAAAGACAAATACAATTAGAACAAGAATAAGAAGTTTAAAAGTCTTAAGAAACTCTTTAAAGCATTTTTTTTCTTTCATCTGGTCCCCCCATTTCCTTTACACTATTATAGATTTTCAGATAATATCTGAATCTTGCACCATTCTATGCAACAAATTATCTCACTTTCTTTTCCTTGTCAAGATTTATGTTCAGCTATTTTTTTAAACAGGATAACAGATTTATTTTGTTATTACTCTATCCTTTATCTTGACCGCTTTAGGCTTTCCTATTCTTATTACAGCCCTTGAGAATTCTTCAAAGACATTCTCTATTTTTGCCTCTCCTAACTTTTCTGGTTCAGAGCCTAGTGATCTTCCTGTTATAGGATTCCTCATCTCTTCACCTTCTCTGAAAAGGATAAGCCCCATATCCTTTTTGATCTTCTTGCTGCCTCCAAGGTCTGTAAAGATCTCTTTTCCATCTTTCTTTATTATTAGCCCTTCTAAAAGGGGGAAGCTTTGTTTAAATTTTAAGGCCAGGCCCTGCATAAGTATGTTAATAGCAGGGAGGCTCTTGTCTTCATCAAAGACATCCTTTGCATCCATTATAACTGATGTCTCGGTGTTCACAAGGCGGGTGAGTATCTCTATTGAGTTTTTGCTTTCATAAATAGTGCCTGTCAGGATTACATCAGCAACCACTATTTTTCCTATTTTTGAAACTGTATCCGGATCTACGAGTTCTGTCTGGCTTAGCCTCAGTTCCTTTAATACTTCCTCCATCTTCTCCCTTTCTATTACATGAAATCGTCTCTGGTTAACAAAGGCAGTGATGAGGCTATCATATACAGCGTCCCCTGATATAGACTGCTCCCCTTTATGATCCAGAGGAAGGATAGAGATACTCATCCTTGAGCCAATCTGTCGTATCTTTGGAATTTTCCTGTTGACTGAAACCACTTTTTGTGCCCTATTACCTAAGGTGTCAATGGCCTCGATGAGAAACCTATTTCCTCCTTCCTTGAGTCTTGTAAGATAGTTAAAGAAAACCCTCTTTCCCTTCCTTTTAAGTATGGGTTCCCCATTAATGGTTATAGAGCGAATCTTGCTTTCATCCGACACGCTGCCTTCAAGATAAAGGGCATCGTCGTAGACTGTCTGGAAATCCACTAAATCTTTCAAAAGGATGACTGGAGGTGTATTGTCTATGATCTTCCTAAGGCCTTTTCTAAAAAAGGCATATTGAGCTGTAATAATACCAGTCATTACAGGTTGGGATGAGGCCAAACGAGGCAGACTTTTGAGCACGAAATTGGGCGTTGGGTGTTTGTGTAAGCCCTTGGAGTCGAAAGGGTTGGGAATTACACGTAATTCTCCAGTAGTGACATTCTCTGCTATGTCCTTAGCCTTTAGTATGATGGTATCAGTCCCTTCTGATAAGTTAATCTCTTGATGAAATTCCATCTCCAGACCTGAACCATCAGGGATAGGGTCCTGAACTCTATTAAGCTTATGAGCAATGGGGATTCTCTGGCCATTTATGCTAAAGGAGGCGATCCCGGTGCTGTCTGAGAGAAGACCGGACAAAGTAACCTTTCGACCCAGGGTCTTCTGATCCTCGATGATGATGACAGGGCCTTCTCTATCCACTTTAATCTTTAATATTTTTTCAGTGGTTTTTCCAGTGAGATCAGAGGCTTGAATCTTTATTTCATTAACCCCTCTCCTTAGAGTAAGCTCTTTTTCTAAAAAAACCTTTTTTGATGATAGCTCTAATGGTAGAGGAATAGCATTTACTGAAAGAGAGGAGACAAAATAATCATCTTTAACCTCTCCAGTCAGGGTAATGGAGAATTTATTGGTAATACTTCTATCTAAAGGAGAATCAATTTTTAGTGTTGGAGGAAATTTGTCTTTTCGGGTTTCTTCAAGGAAGTTCTTGCGTGCCTTGTTTAAAAAATACTTTGCCTTGGCGCTCCCGGCAGTCTTTAATGATTCTTCCAGTTCATGTATACCCTCACGGAATTTTTTTGAATTATAATAGATTATTCCCAATTCCCGGTGGGGAAAGTAGTTCACGAAGTGCATCCCGTAAGTGCGACTCCTCCATTGGTCATTACTTCGCCCTTTGACGGCACTTTGAAGGTCTTTAATGGCTTCCTCATAGAATCCTCCTTCAGCAAAGGAAACCCCTCTCTCATAGTAGTTCCACCAGCGACCTCTGAATAGTCCACTGGTCACACCATATTCCTGTCCATTTTTTATATAAGGAGGTTCTTTAAGGGCACATCCTACTATAAGTACAAGGATAATAATTACAATGACTAAGGTTTTCACAAGCGTTCTTTAACCTTAAACCCTTCTCTAAAATCTTTATGCAATGATATTATATTGGCATAAGATCTCTTTTCTTCTACTAAGATAATCTTTATCTCACCATGTTTTTCTGTTTTTCCTGATACCTCAGACAGAACATCCATTATAATACCCACAGTTACTCCCTCTTTAGAGCCTATATCCAAAACCACCCTTTCCCCTTCAAAGGCAAGAATCCTTCCCTTAAGGGGATATTCTGTCCTGATTTTTTTTAGTATCTCCTGGCTAAGCCTTTCTGCCACATTCTTCTTCTCCTTTGTCTTTAAACCTTCAGTAAGGGCAGCCTTTATTAAAGTCGTCTCAGTCTCTATCATTCTCATGCTTACCTGCCATTCATTACCATCTCTCACAATACTGCCAGTGGATATCAACTTTGCTGACAGTATCCTCCCTATCCTTAAAGCCGTTGCCGGATCTGCAAGCTGTGAAGAGCTCAGCTTAAGCTCTTCAAGGAGTTTATCCAGGACCCCCCTCTCTACTACCTGCACCCTCTTTGAGTCATGTAAGGTATCTGTAATCCTGGACAGGATGTATTCTTTTTCTACTACAGTAATACCATTGGTTTTGATATTCAGGAAAGCCAGGGTTGGGAGGATAGACCTCCACCCATAGATCGGAAGAGCACACGTCTGAACTCCAGTCACATTCCTTTATCTCGTATGCCGTCTTCTGCTTGAAAAAAAAAACAAATTAAAAAAAAATGAAAAATATATATTCCCCAATAACTACTAAATAA
>CAJVYE010000101.1 GCA_913009285.1 uncultured Nitrospirota bacterium
TCCTTCACTCTGTGGTCCTTTCACCCCTATCTCTTCTTTTCTCCCTTCCACCTATCACCTTTCACCTTTGACCTTCCTGCCACCTTGTGCGGACAAATATTCCATATTTAGTATCAAATGAAATAGGCATAAATATATGGTTATTATGATTGAAATATAGGTCTGGAAATTTAAAAATGCAAATTTAAGAGAGGATTAAAAATCAGGATGTATGGTCATTATTTTGGGTTGTGCAGGGCTGGACTCGTCACTTGGTCATTTCATTAAATTGTAGATTTTCAACTGATGATATACCTTTAATTTCTTTTTTCCATTAAATAGATCCTCTGCGAGTTTATCAAGGCATATGCTTAAATCCTTTTTTTGATTTAACATGATATTATATTTTTCCTTGCATTGCATAATATGCTCCTGTGAAACATTTGTACGCAGTGTATCTTCTTTCATGTGGTAACTCTTTAAAGAGATAATAGATAACCTGTCAATAATGCTTCCAGGAGTCTCAGAATTCATTGGAATTTCATTGGTTACCTTGATATTACATGACCTGATCACATCTAAGATATAGGCATCTATCTCTTCGGCTTTATTATTTCTTCTTTGGTTGGATGCATCTATAGAGCGTTTGATATTGACCAATGATCGATCGGGAAGGTTGGTATTTCTAGATTTATCCTCTTCATGCCACTGAAAACAATTAATGAGTTGAATTTCAAAGACCAGCCTAAGAAGACCTTCATAATTTGACTTAATCATCTGTACAGCATTGTCCCAGGTTTTTATCATATGCTCCTTTTGATGCCATTCCTCAATTGTGGCCTCCTGTACTTCAAAAATCTCTTTTGAATGAATAGGGTTCATTGTACCTCTGAAAATACTCCTTGCTCTTTTCTTTAAAATCGGAAATCGACATTCGGAAATCGTAAATAACATATGATACTATAATATTCATGTAACTTCAACTAACTTAAAGTGGAGTCAGGTATTGCAAATTGTATGGTATTATATTATACTTAATTAAATAATGATGATTATATTTATAACGCTCTTTTTGACATTATTATCCCTCATATTGGTTCCTGAGAATGTGTATGCATGGGGGACGGGGATTCATATAATGGAGGGATCCTATGTTCTCAATAATCTCCAGTTGATCTTACCGAATATGGCAGATCTGTTGAGATCATTCCCTATGGATTATCTTTACGGCTGCATAAGTGCGGATATCTTTATAGGTAAGGGGCAGAGAAGGAGGGATGACCACTGCCATAATTGGTCAGTTGGCCAAAAGATGCTATCCCTTGCCTCTTCTAATTCAGAGATCGCTTTTTCATATGGTTATCTATCTCACCTGGCAGCGGATATTATCGCACACAACTTTTATATCCCCAATCAGTTATATTCTACATCCTCCACAGGGCGTCTAGGGCATATATATTGGGAACTCAGATCTGATGAATATACAGCAAGGATACACTGGAAATTAGCCAGAGAGGTGATTAAGAGACATAATGGGCATAATGATGGAGTCATGCAGGAGGTGATACCCAAAAAGGTAGTATCCTTTAAGGCAAAGAAGAGAATATACTCAAGGGTTATAAAAATAAATGACCTCATCTTATGGCGCAAGGCAATTGTTGCTATTGCAAAGAATTCACGTTGGGACGTAGGTCGTGATTATATCGAATATCTTAATAACCTCTCTATCAATCTTATCCTTGATTTACTTCAGAATCCAGAAAGTGCAGTATGTCTGAAATTCGATCCTATCGGTAGTGAGAGCATAAAGGCTGCCAAAAAGAAAAAGAAGATAAAGAAGATAATATACGGCAGAAGCAGGCCTACGGAAAAATTTTGTGATATTCCAGATGAAATTACAACCCTCTCTCCCAAGAGATAGATAATTTCTACCATATTTTGTAATGGGACGGGTCAGAAATAACTTGGCATTTTTTGCGCTCATCTTCAGGCCATCTTTGACCGTTCCTCAATCGTGATCTCGTCAACGTAGTCCTGGCTACGCCTCCGAGATCGCTCAATCGTCACGGTCAAACCTGACCTAAATCTGAGCGCAAAAAATGCCAAGTTATTTCTGACCCGTCCCTATGGCTTTTAAAATTCTCTCCCTGATATATATGAGAATTTTAATTTGTTATTGACATTAGAATATTAAAATATCATTATAGTCTTATACTAATAGAAGTGTCTAAAATGTCTACAGTGATCTAAAGTAAAAAGATTATATCCCATTAACTTTAGATCTCTTTAGGCACTTTAGTTCATTTTAGTTCATTTTAGCTCACTTAAGCTCACTTAAATGGGGGATCCTTATGAAGTCATCTGTAAAGTTAAACAAACAACAGTTAAAGGCAGTAAGGCATAACGAAGAACCCCTTCTGATTCTGGCAGGTGCAGGATCAGGTAAGACTATGGTAATTACCCACCGCGTCGCCCATCTGATTAAAAAAGAGGGTATACCACCCGAAAATATCCTTGCTGTAACATTCACTAATAAAGCAGCAGGAGAGATGAAAGAAAGAATAGAAAAACTTTTGGGGAAGAGAGGTGTCAATATATGGATCAATACATTCCACTCTGTTTGTGTAAGGATATTGAGGAAGGATATAGATAAACTTGGTTATTCTAATGACTTTGTTATCTATGATGCTGCTGACCATTTATCACTTATTAAAAATTGTGCAAATGAGCTAAAGGTCAGTGATGATCTATATACCTATCTCTTTATTTCTCGAAAGATTAGTAATCTCAAGAACAACCTTATTACCCCGGATAAATTTAAAGAGGATGAGGCACGGGATTTTAATTTTTTGAAAAAGGCCGCTGAGGTCTATTCTCTTTATCAAAAAAAGTTGAAGGAAAATAATGCGCTCGATTTCGATGATCTTATTATGAAGACCGTCAATCTCTTTGAGGAGCAACCAGATATCTTGAGACATTATCAGGAACGATTTAGATACATTATGGTGGATGAGTATCAAGATACCAACCATGCCCAGTATAAGCTAATCAACCTACTTACGAAGGTCCATCGTAACCTCTGTGTTGTAGGGGATGATGATCAGAGTATATACCAATGGAGGGGAGCGAATTTGGATAATATCCTTAATTTTGAAAAGGATTATCCTGATACAACTGTGATAAAATTAGAGGAAAACTATCGTTCTACACAGAATATTCTGGATGCAGCAGGGGCGGTTGTATGTAAGAACATTAGAAGGAAGGAGAAAAAGCTGTGGACAAAAAGGGATGGAGGAAAAAAGATAGTCTATTCCAGGACATTGGATGAGAGGGATGAGGCAAAGGTTGTATGCCAGACCATAGAGTCATTGAGATCAGAGAATAACTATACATATAAAGATATAGCCGTATTATATCGAACAAATGCCCAGTCGAGGGTTATTGAGGATGCATTTGTAATGAGAAATATCCCTCATCGTATTGTTGGGGGATTGAGGTTTTATGAACGTAAAGAGATAAAAGATCTCCTTGCCTACCTGAGGGTGCTGGTTAACCAGAATGACTCAATGAGTCTGAAGAGGATCATTAATGTCCCACATAGGGGTATAGGGAAATCTACAATAGATAAGATAGACCAATATATCCTTTCTGAATCTAAAGACATGTCCCTCTTCGATGGGATAAAGCGGATAATAAAGACTGATATCCTGTCAGAGAATATAAAGAGAAAGTTGAAGATGTTTACCTCGATGTTTGAGAAACTAAGAGGGGGTATAAAGACCAAAACTGTTTCGCAGATCATCAGGGATGTATTGGAGTTTACAGGTTATCTTGAAAAACTGAATGAGGAGAAGACTTCTGAATCAGAGGAGAGAGTGGAGAACGTGAAGGAGTTGGTTACAGCCACAGAGGGATTGGAGGTAGAGACAGGAGAGAAGGGGGTCGAGTGTTTTCTTGATCAGACTGCATTGATCTCTGATGCAGATACACTGAAAGATGACGTTGGTGCAGTTGCTATAATGACACTTCATACCTCAAAGGGGCTGGAGTTTTCTTCAGTATTTATCATAGGCATGGAAAACAATATATTCCCACATGCTAAATCTATGGAAGATATATCCGAGATGGAGGAGGAGAGGCGACTTTGTTATGTGGGAATGACAAGGGCAAAGAATATGTTGTTCCTTTCCAATTCAGAGAAACGACAGATATATGGGATGAAACAGCATAATCCTCCTTCAATTTTTTTGTATGATATTCCTGATGATCTTTTAGAAAGAAATTTTTCAAAAGGATTAAGGCCTATATATACACCTTCACAATATAGGAAGAAGGGTAGATTTCAGTATTCTCACTTTAGGTATGGTTCTTCATTTTATAAAGGATCTATGAGGGATATTAATGCAGATAAGGGTGATAGTAAGTTTATTAGGGGGGGTAAAGTAGTTCATCCTCAGTTTGGTTTGGGTATCATAATGGCTAAGAATGGTAAAGGAGATGAATTGAAGTTGACTATAGATTTTAAAGAGGTAGGCCAGAAGAAGTTGGTTGCAAAGTATGTTTCATTGAAGGTAGTTTAGTTCACTTTTCAAAAGAATATAATTTGAAGTTATGGAGGATCATATATATGGTTACTGTTGAAGATATAAAGCTCAGAATAGATAAACTTAAGGTAAAAGTTAGTGAAGCCCCTAAAAAAAGTGAAAATTCCTTAGCTGATAAGGAATTTAGATTAATGAAGAAGAAATTAAAGAGATTGCAAAGAAGGTTTAAATTGATCTCAATCAAGGCAAATAAGGGAGAAAAATTGAAGAAGAAGAAAGAGGGAGAAGGCGAGAGTAAGACGTGATATATGGAGTCTTTTTTTGAAAGTGATCCATATATTGTATTTAGCATAAAAACAAACACAATATGTTGTGGATAAATCTGTGGAAATTGTGGATAATTAACACATAAATGTAGATATTTTTAGATAACAAATCACATAGCGCGGCATAGCCGCAACCAAATATCTAAACAAGGATTAAAACATTTAAAAACTTTTGTAACCGTTCACGGTTTGAAATTGGAAATTTGACTTTACTGCAAAAACCTCAAAAACAGGGTAGCCGCAACCTTTAGGTTGCGTAAGTGGCTGATTTATAGCAAACTTTTTTGCAGGCTAAAGC
>CAJVYE010000102.1 GCA_913009285.1 uncultured Nitrospirota bacterium
GACACTAAATGATTCATTTATTATCCTTGACGAAGCACAGAACACCACCTCGGAGCAGATGAAAATGTTTCTGACTCGTATAGGTTTCAATTCCAAGGTAGTGATCACAGGTGATATAACACAGGTAGATCTGCCGTATGAAAAAAGCTCTGGTTTAATTGAGGTCCAGGACATCTTAAAAAAGGTGGAAGGTATAAAGTTTATCTATTTTTCAGAGCGTGATGTAGTAAGACATGAACTTGTTCAACAGATAATCAAGGCATATGAAAAATATAATTCCAAGATTAAAGATTCTGAATAACAGAAAAGACAAACAATCACCTGTTCTTATATGGGTATCCATAGTCTTCATGGTCCTGATCCTTACCTTTCTCCTTATCCCCATATCAAGCATTGAAATGCCTGGTAGACCACTCAGGATTGGTGATATAGCCCCCAGAGATATTAAGGCATCCAAGGATTTCCTAATAGAGGATAAGGCATCTACAGAAAAGAACAAGAAGGAGGCAGAAGAGGGAGTAAGGCCGGTCTATGATTTTGATACAAAGATAATTCAGGATACCCACAAAAAAGTCTCAGATGCATTCAAGATGATTCAAGAGATATATCTCATGAATATCCCGAATCTCTATACACAGTTAGAGGAGATAGAGTCTGTTTTAAGTGCCCAGGAAGATGAATTCAGTGCAGAAAAAAAGGCGGAAATTAAGATGCTGGCAGAGGGTCTAATGGATGAGGTAAAAAAGATAGAGAATAGTAGCTCATTTAGAGACAAGGAGGAGGAATTCAAAAAGGCATTGGGGGTAGAATTGTCAGAAAAGTCATTAAAGACATTGAGGTGGCATCATTATAAACCCGGTATAGTCAACCACATAAATCATATATTTGACATTGTGATGAGGAGAGGTGTGGTAGGTAGCAGAGAACTTTTAAACAGCAAAGGGCCTGGAGGTCTTACAGTAAGGGAGCTAGGGTCTGAAAATGAATATGTGAGAAATACAGGTAAGATCCTTGCTATTAATGAAATCACGGATGTCATAAATAAGAGTGTTAAATCTGTTATAGAGAAAAGACACAAATCCCTTCAGCGTGTGGTGACAGAGATATGTAAGAAGCTTGTACAGCCGAATCTGACATTCAACAAGCAGGAGACTGAGTTAAGAAAACAAAAGGCAATAAAATCTACCAAGCCTGTCTTTTTCCAGATTAAAAAGGGTGAGATGATAATCAGAGAAGGGGAAAGGGTAACATCGGAACATCTCTTAAAGTTAAAAGGGCTTACCTCAGAGAAGAAGATCTATAGTACTATTATGCTTATAGCAGGACTGATCCTTTTTATAATCCTAATCCTTTGTCTGGTTTGGATATATCTTAGAAGATTCAAACCGAGGTTTGTTCAAAGGGGAGAAAATCTACTATTATTATGTGTAATATTATTGATTAACATTATTATAGCCTGGTTAATTATAGGGTTGGCCAGGGCAGTTGCTGACTATACAAGTTATATAGATATCTCATCTTACCTTTATGCCATACCTTTTGCTGCAGGTTCTATGATGGTGGTGATCCTGTTTGATGTGGATATTGGGATACTATTCTCTATAGTTACATCCATACTTGTTGGTTTCTTGATGGAAGGGAAATTCTCCTATTCACTGATCACACTGATTGGTGGGCTTGTTGCTGTCTTCAGGGTCAATCAGTATAAACAGAGATCAGCTATCTTAAAGACAGGGATCCTGATCGGTATCGTAAATATATTAATAATTATTGCATTAGACCTGATAAACAGCTCCATCCTCTCCACAAAGGGGGTCCACGATATACTTATGGGGTTAGTGGGCGGAGTTCTTGTTGCTATGGTTGTATCCGGTATTGTCCCACTGTTGGAATCTATATTCCATGTCACATCTGATATAAGGTTATTAGAACTATCGGATATGAATCATCCTCTTCTGCGTCAGTTAGTTCTTAACGCACCAGGGACATTTCATCACAGTATTATTGTAGGAAGTCTGTCAGAAGCCGCTGCAGAATCTATAGGGGCAAATTCTTTATTAACTAGGGTGGGTTCCTATTACCATGATATAGGGAAGATGAAGAAACCTGAATATTTTATTGAAAACCAGCCGGATAATAATAAACACGATAATCTGGCTCCAAGTATGAGTGCTCTTATAATAATCGCACATGTAAAGGATGGGATTGAATTTGCTAAAGAGAATAGATTGATGGAGAGGATCATAGATTTTATAAGAGAGCATCACGGGACAAGCCTGATTACTTATTTTTATTCCAAGGCCAAGGAGAAGGAGGATTCACAACATCAATTGACCAAAGAGGAAAATTATCGCTATACTGGTCCCAAGCCACAAACAAAAGAGACAGCTATTATGTTATTGGCAGATTCCGTGGAAGCAGCCTCAAGGACATTGACTGAACCGACCTCTTCCCGGCTTCAGGGACTGGTTCATAAGATAATAAATGATAAGTTTGTAGATGGACAATTGGATGAATGCGATCTGACATTGAGAGACCTTCATAACATATCAGAGAGTTTTATTCGTATCCTGACAGGTATATTTCATTTACGGATTGATTATCCTGAGATTGATACAGAGGAGAAGATAAGAGAAAGAAGGGATGCCAATGGAGATATCTTTGAGAAATCAGCAAAAGAGGATAATAATAGACTGTCGCAGGATAAAAACAAAGATAGCGAAAATATTAGGAGACTTAAACGAGCAGGATAGTGAGTTTAGCATCCTCTTTGTCAATGATCAAGAGATCGAAAGACTTAATAAGATATACAGAGGAGTAGAAAGGCCAACAGATGTACTCTCCTTCTCCCAAAGGGAAGGGGATTTCAGCGAGATTAACCCACAGATACTCGGTGATATAGTTATATCCATTGACACCGCTTCAAGACAGGCCAAAGACAAAGGACACTCCCTCGAAGAGGAAATATACATACTCATAGTACATGGATTCCTTCATCTAATCGGTTACGATCATGAGAGATCCCCTGAATATGCAAAGAAAATGAAGGAGAAGGAGGAAGAGATACTTAAAAAGGGGAAGAAAAAATAGATGAAACCAATCTGGGCACCATGGAGAATGGAGTATATACTTGGTAAAAAGCCAGGAGGGTGTATCTTCTGTGATAAACCAAAAGGCGAGGATGAACCCAATCATATCCTCTTTAGAGGGGATATATCATTTATTATGATGAATATATACCCTTACAATAATGGCCATATTATGGTTGCGCCGTATAAACATTCTTCATGCCTGACTGATCTGGACAGGGATACCCTTATTGAGTTGATCCTCCTCACACAGAAGGGGGTGGAACTTTTAAGAGAGACCCTTAATCCGGATGGTTTTAATACAGGTATAAATATAGGGAGGGTGGCTGGTGCTGGTTTTGAGGATCATGTACATATACATATAGTCCCCAGATGGGATGGCGATACCAGTTATATGTCGATTATATCCGAGACAAGGGTGATCCCTGAACATCTGAATGTAACATATCAAAAGCTCCTCCCGTTTTTTAGAAAAATAGGTAACTGTTTAGCTAAATAGTTTCCAAAATAGAAATGTAAGCGTTCACAGAACACTGAAATTGGAAATTAGAAATTAGAAAAAAATCAAAATACCAAATAGTAATTGAAAAACTTGGTCCAAAGTTGAATGCGTTTATCAACAGAAAAAAATATGATAACACAAATTTCCAATTTCCAATTTCAAACCGTGAACGGTTACATAGAGATATAGAAAAATGTCAGCTATAGAATCCACACCAGTCATGAAACAGTATCAGGATATCAAGAGGAACCATCCTGATGCAATCCTCTTTTTCAGGATGGGTGATTTTTATGAAATGTTTAATGAAGACGCTAAGATAGCCTCTAAAGCTTTAGAAATAACTTTAACATCTCGACACAAAAACAAAGAGAATCCGATCCCTATGTGCGGTATCCCTTATCATGCTGCTAATTCATATGTTGCAAGATTGATAAAAGGGGGATTCAAGGTAGCAATATGTGAGCAGGTTGAGGATCCGAAGGTGGCCAAGGGAATAGTAAAGAGGGAGGTGGTCAGGGTAGTTACTCCAGGAACGATTCTGGATTCCTCTTTGTTAGATGCAAAGGATAATAATTATTTAGGGGGTATATATCCTTCACAGAATGGGTATGGCCTGGCCATCCTTGATATATCCACAGGAGAATTTAAGGTCACAGAATTCATGGGAGAGGATTCGTTTCAGGAGCTTGAGAGCGAGTTTAACAGAGTAGAGCCAAAAGAGGTCCTTGTGCCTGAGGGTAAGAATCAGAATAACATCCTTAGGACCTTAGACCATGATTCGAGGTATAACATTACTCCATATGAGGATTGGGTCTTTGGATATGATTTTGCCTACCAGATACTTATAGATCAATTGAAGACCATCTCTCTGGATGGATTCGGGTGTGAGGGTATGAAGCTGGCTATATCAGCAGCCGGTGCCGTTATACATTATATCAAGGAGACGCAGAGGTCTTCCCTTAATCATATCAACCGTATCGTGGCTTATAATGTCAGGGATTATATGAATCTTGATTCCTCTACTGTGAAGAATATGGAGCTTGTAATAAGGAACGTTGATGGTTCAAGGAAGGGTTCCCTTTTAGAACTACTGGATCTAACAGTCACTGCCATGGGGGGGAGGAGGATTAAGGATTGGATACTTAAGCCGCTACTAGATCCTGAAAGGATTAATGAGAGACATGAGGTTGTAAGGGAACTGAAGATTAATCCCCCATTGAGGGATGAATTACGGGGACTTTTCAAGGGGATATATGATATAGAGAGGATCATAGGTAGAGTTACCCTCTCTGCAGCCAATGCCAGGGATCTCTTTGCACTAAAGATATCAATAAAATCCCTACCTATGATCGAGGATCTCCTCATGGGGGCATCTTCCGGGCTTATACAACGGCTCTTGAATAGGTGGGATAACCTTGTAGAAATAGGTGAACTTATTGAAAAGGGGATAGCTGATGATCCTAGATCGGAAGAGCGTCGTGTAGGGAAAGAGTGTAGAGCTCGGTGGTCGCCGTATCATGAAAAAAAAAATGAA
>CAJVYE010000103.1 GCA_913009285.1 uncultured Nitrospirota bacterium
GGAGGGGGAGGAAGAAGATGGGAGAAGAGAGAAGGGGAGTGGAGGGGAGGGAAGAGGGGCGCAAGATCGACAGAATAGCCGAGCTCTATTCACTGTGGTTAAAAGGATATGGTTTATATTTTTTTTTTTCAAGCAGAAGACGGCATACGAGATAAAGGAATGTGACTGGAGTTCAGACGTGTGCTCTTCCGATCTGATCTTGCGGATTTCTGCCCGGTTTGATTCGATGACCGGGCCCTTTATGTACTTGGGTGATGGACCAATGGATAGGGTAAAGGTGCCGTCTGAGTTGATGATTGGAGGGCTGAGACCTGTTCCATCCCTGTCAATGATCTCGACCGAGGATGGACTCGTCTTAAGATATGCTGTACTGGTTCCTGAAGGCTCTAATGCAGGATCAGCATCCCACAATGCCGTGACCATGCTGCCGTCTGCCTTGAGAAACCGGTAACCGTGCTGGGTAGGTCCAAGGTTAAGGCGACTCAAAAATCTCGCTCCTTGCAATATTCCTGCTTCTCTGATATCGCTGTCACGGCTTCCACCCAATGTGTTGAGTGCCCAATAAGCCGGTTTTTCCGGAGGATTCGGAGGCAGCCCCATGATGTCCATGCCATTCTTAATGATGCCAGCACTCCCCCAATAGGCTACCCATTCATCATCATAGTTACCCCAGTCGGCCAGATGCTCTGTCCAGCCTGACCATACATAGCCTAAGGTGAGCTCGAGGATTGCCTTGCGGACGCGATAATTTGCTTGCTGCTCAAAGGTAACCACACTTATTTCCGCTGCACTGCCGGGGCTGGCATAGGTTGAATAAGGGGTCTGTATCATCCCGACAGGGACATCATCATTCCAGGAAATGCCGTAGTCCCGACCAAATTGATGGAGGAGCGTAAGGACATCAACCATTGTCCCGGAAAAGACATCAGGGTTATTTTTGTACCCCATATCGTGATCAGGTCCCTTGGTTCGGAATAGATGTATTGACACACCATCTGAGAATACCTGGCCGTAATATTCTGCCTGGTATTTAAACACCTCATCCCGCCATCCCCAATAAATATCGTCGCCGAAATACACAAAGGCATCAGAAGGATCAAGACCTGCCTCAACATAGCCATCCTTGACACCGAGATAGCCGGATCTGAGCAATCTGGCGTAGGCTTCTGGGTCTGCATAAGGCACTTGAAAACCTCTGTCAGAGGGCTCCTGATCAATCTGCCAGGCATCGATCTTATCATGATAGTCTATTGCCAGTTTTTTCATGATCTCATAAAAAGCTGTTTGGACATCAGAATCGCCATAATGAACTTTCCATTTCCAGTCAAGAGTCCAAGTGGCGCCTATCATATTAGGCTCAAACACAATAGATATACGGTAACCCAAACTTTTAAGGTAATCAATCTCATCAGTGAGTCTATCCAGAGAGGTTTCATAGATTAGATCAGCAGGGTAGGTACGGTAGGTATGGATAATTGCGCCGGTTTCGCCATCAATAGCCGGTGTTTCCTCTATATTTTCCCAGGCAACAAAAAGGTTGGCCCAGGCAGCCCCAGCCTGTTTCAGAGTGGTATCCAACTGAGCCCAACCATTGTCCATTTTTACTTCCAGCCAGTAATCCTGGAATATCAGCCAGTCGGTTGAAAAAAACTCTGTTGGTTCGACATCAAGGCTCAAACCGGTCGCATAGGTACTGAAATGAAACTGAAAAAAGATTACTGATAATAATAGAAGAATTATTGATATTTTTTTCATTTGATCTCTCCTCCCTCAAGATTTATTAGACAGCCCCCTGCTTGACTCCAATGCAAAAATCCCGAAATTGGTAGCCGCATGCTTTAGCCTGCGAAAAAATTTGCTAGCCACTTACACAACGGGAATTCACCCATTATTGTCACTCATCAGCACATTATCAGAGTAGTATGTAGTATTCTTATAATATTCTTCAGGAGGAAGAGTTTTAATATTCTGATATAGAAATATCACCATGTTTCTAAAGTATTGTCAAGTATTTTATTAAATTGACTTGGCTGGTGATATATGATATTGTTATATAAAGTAAAATCCTATCTAAAAGTCTAAAGCGAAAAGATATTACGCATTAATTGTCAAAAAAAAGAGGTGACTAAAATCTATATTTAATAGTATAGGAATCTCCATTTTTATCCTAAGAAGGGGGGCTTATGATGAAGTATTTAGAGAAATTTAGATACTCAATAGTAGCACTCCTGATCTGTATTCTTATCACACTCACTACCGGAGGAAATGCCCTTGCCCTTGTACCTACCATTGACTCTATCACACCAGCCTCTGGCTGGAACAATTTTGAGACCGAGGTAACTATAAATGGGTCGAATTTTGAGGAAGGTGCAGAGGTATCTATTGCAACTATCCTCAGTTCTGTAGATATATCATATGCCTGTGATGTATATATCTTAGAGAATTATGCATATGTGGTTGTGGAGGATTGGTCTGGTGGAGGCCTTTATATAATAGATATATCTACACCAAAATATCCCTCCATTGTCGGCTTCGTCGGCTTAGCCGGCCCCCTTGATTTAATTTTTTCTGGCCATGAGGTATATGTCTCAGGGAACTATGCTTACGTGGTCGGCACCATATATATTCCGGGCTCTTACCATCTATGTCTTAAAGTGATAGATATATCTGATCCTACAAATCCGTTTGAAGTTGGCTCTTATGACTCTCTGCCTGTTGACTCTACAATAGGCTCTGGTGGATATGGTATAACATCGGGCTGGACATATGCCCCAAATATCTACGTTTCAGGGAATTATGCTTATATGACATCTACTGTCTCCAGTTTAATCGGGACGAATGGAAATTTTGAAGTAATAGATATATCTGACCCCACAGCCCCTTATAAAGTCGGAGATTTGCCTAATATCGGTACCATAGGGCCTACTAAGGAGGTATATATCTCTGGAGATTACGTATATGTGGCTAGTTGTGCAGGAACTATTTACTCGGAACCTATTGATCCTGGCCTTCAGGTGATAGATATATCTGACCCCGCAAATCCTTCCGTCATCGGCTCTGTTGATACACCAGATTATGCCTATGGTGTCTATATCTCAGGGAGTTATGCCTATGTGGCTGCAGGTGATTCAGGTCTTCAGGTAGTTGATATATCTGACCCCATCAATCCATCCATTGTCGCCTATATTGATACACCAGGTAGTGCCAAGGATGTCCATGTCTCTGGCTCCTATGTCTATGTAGATGATGATATTTCTGGCCTTCAGGTGATAACAATACCTATGCTGTCAGATAGCAATGTTGTAGGTTCCACCACTATAACTGCTACAATACCTCCTTATCTGCCAGAGAGTATTTATGATATTATAGTGAAAAATCCAGGTGGTGAAATAGGAATATTGGAGGATGTATTTAGATTATCTGACGGTATTGTTGACAACTCTGATCCTGAGTTTAGTTTAATAGGCGACTGGGGTACATCTTCCGGTGCACCCAGTTTCTTTGGCAGAGACTTTCAATATCATGCCCCTGGTGATGGCCTTGCCGCAGCTACCTGGCCTGCAGAGTTACCCGCTGGTGCTGGCTCATACGAGGTATTTATATGGTATCCAATATTTCCACTCTTTGCTGCAAATGCACCATTTACCATCAATCATGCCGGTGGGTCAAATACTATATTGGTGAATCAGGGTATAAATGGTGGTCAGTGGGTAAGCCTGGGTGTCTATGAATTTGCGAATAATGGATCAGAGAATGTAACCCTAACAGATGATGCTGACACATGGGTAGCAGCAGATGCTGTTGCCTTTGAAATTCCTGGTACCCTGCCACCACCCCAACCGCCTGATGGTATTGTTGACAATCTTGATCCTAAATTCAGCGTAACAGGCATATGGGGTACAGCTCTTCGTACTGTAGTACCTGGTGTCTATGGTGCAGATTTTCGTTATCATGCTGCTGGAGATGGCACTGAAACAACTACATGGCCTGCTGAGTTATCAAATGGCCCTGGTTACTATGAAGTAAAAATAAGATATCCTATAAGTTCACTCCTTGCTACCAATGCACCATTTACTATCAATCATAATGGAGAATCTGAGACAATACTGGTCGATCAGAGTAGAAATGGTGGTCAATGTCTAAGTCTTGGGATATATTACTTTGCTGATGATGGTACTGAAAATATAACCCTGTCAGATAATGCCGACTCATGGGTAGTTGCCGATGTTGTATGCTTTACACCCACATCACCACCATCTCCACCAGATGGTATTGTGGATAACTTTGATCCCAAATTTAGCCTGACAGGCACATGGCCTACATCTAATACCACCAAGGTTCCTGATTTCTATGGGATAGACTTCCGTTATCATGCTGCTGGTGATGGTAGTGAGACTGCCAGATGGGATACAGAGCTAATTACTGGGCCTGGCCTTTATGAGGTATTTGTATGGTATCCCAAAAGTACCCTCCTTGCGAGCAATGCAGCATATACAATAAATCATAATGGTACCTCTGATACAGTACCGATTAATCAGGGTGTAAATGGTGGGCAATGGGTGAGCTTGGGAAGTTATGAATTTGCTGATAATGGAACAGAAAATATAATCCTGTCAGATAATACCGACTCATGGGTTGTTGCTGATGCTGTTAGGTTTGAACTACTGACAGTTGATAATTAAACCCAAAAAGGATAAATTTGGGTCAAAATCAGAAAAATATTGCATTTTTTCCTGATTTTTGGTTTAATATTTCTACAAGTTAAAAAAGGAATTTCCTATCATTTCAGAACTTTTTTCCTTGAAAATGTGGTTATGATAGTTAAAGAATTTTTTTCTGTAGTGGCCTCCATTTAATGAACTGTGACCGACAAATCAATATTCCAAAGATGCTAGAAGATCGCCTTCGTGATAAGAAAGTTATACCTTTTATAGGCGCAGGTGTTTCTATGTCAGTGTTTGATAAGACAGGCAATAAAATTTTCCCGAGTTAGAAGGAATTATTATTAAAGGCGGCCGACCGTCTTGATACCGAACAAAGCCCACCTCACGCAAAGTTGATACGTAACCTCCTTGAGATTCAACCGCCAGAATATCTAGATGCAGCACAGCATGCGC
>CAJVYE010000104.1 GCA_913009285.1 uncultured Nitrospirota bacterium
GGGAGAGGTGGTGGGTTTTTGTATTATTGGAGGACAGTGGGTGCGTATGTTGGTGAGGGTGAGAGTATGGTTGTTGCTGTGTTACTTTTTTAGAAAATGGATATATTGTTTTTATGTATATTTTTTTTTTAATGATACGGCGACCACCGAGATCTACACTCTTTCCCTACACGACGCTCTTCCGATCTAGAGAGGGTTCGACAGTTAGATAAAGGAGCTGAACCTCTGGTAGATGCTGATGGATATACTAATTCTATCGAGATAGCGCTAAAGGAGATAATTGAGGATAAAATCAAGACAGTTATAACAGAAGAAGATGAGATAACTGAGATCCCAAAGGATACAGACAAAAAAAAGAAAAAAGCCAAAAAGAAGGAGGAGAAAAAGGGTTAAATCTGGATTATGAAGGTAGCGAACGAAGTAAGCTAACTTCTTATGGAGCGAGAAGTTTTTCTTTGATATGCTCCTTTAATTTTTCCATCAACCTCTTTTCTGCCTGACGGACCGCCTCCTTGGTTATACCCAATCGATTCCCAATCGCCTGCAATGTTACAGGGGTGTCGGAAAGGATTCTATTCTCAAGGATATATATCTCTCTCTCCTTTAAACCTTCTTTAAATTCGGTTATACTTTTATTAAGGAGATCTTTGATCTCACGATCAGCTATTTTTTCATCAATAGGTATATCATGTGATCTTAGGAAGTCGATATGATCATCATCTGAGTCCTTATTTAATGGGACATTCAGGGAGAGATCGTATGCCCCTAAACTCTGTTCTACATCCACAACATCCTCTTCACTGACATCTAGCTTCTGGGCAAGGAGTCGAGGGGTGGGACTAAACCCCTCTGCCTCAAGACGCTTTTTTTCCTTTTTTAGATTGTACAGAAGCCATCTCCTCGTATTGGTTGTCCCAATCCTCACCATTCTCCAATTATCTATAAGATACTTTATAATATAAGCCTTTATCCACCAGCTGGCATAGGTAGGTAATCTCACATCTTTGAAAGGATCAAATTTCTTTACCGCCTGCATCAGACCAACATTTCCCTCCTGTATTAGATCGAGGAGATTGTGAAAGGCCTTATTAAAGCTCATGGCAATCTTAACAACCAACATAAGATTGGAGGTGACCAAGCGGTATACAGCCTGCAGATCCCCTTCCTTTTTATACTTTTCAGCGAGTTGAAACTCCTCTTCAGCAGTCAGGGGAGGATACTTGCGGAGTTCTGCGATATATCTCTGAAGTGGATCGAGGATAGTAAGGGATTTCTCCTCGTGCTTCTCTTCCGGATTGGATAACTCTTCGTTGATTGAGTCTTTTTCTTCGTTCATCTGTAAAAGTTTAGCTAACTGCAGAGTATGCAGGGTTTACTTTTTATTAGCGGTGAACTATTGCGTTTATCTTAACTCATAGCAGACCAGACAAAGGCAATGCCCCCAACAAGTATAAACTTTCCATCAACCACAGCCTCGCAGGATAGTCCCTGAGAGATGGTCCTCTTGTGATAGAGATATAGATAGCCACAGGTGTATAATATTGAGAGGAGCATAAAATGACTCAGACTTGATGTCCAGCCCATATTCCTCGAGATCAAGAGTCCTGTTGCTGACAGTCCAGCAAGAACAACAAGAAATATCTTTGTATTCTCCTTACCAATAAAGATAGGAATGGTCTCCCTCCCAATAATTTTGTCTCCTTGTATGTCTCTGATATCAAAAAGCACAGACCTGATATAGACCAGTGAAAAGACAAAAAGGAATGTGGTAAGTGTTGCAAAAAAAGATACCCTTTCCTCTGTACTGAAGTGGGGTATAAGTACAGTAACCATTGTCCATGCCAGAGCAACAAATAGATCCTTTGAGGCAGGGATATCCTTCAACCTCCTAAAACCGTGGGGTCTGGATGGATTCTCAGGTATTATCTTGATACTATAAAATATACCTAATATGGAGGAGAAGAGGAGCAGAAGGAATGGGATCAGGCCTAGCTTTACAGAGATGAATATAGATATAACAGCAGATAGTACTGCCAGACTTATGAGGACTCCCCTGTTTTTTTTGAGGAATTCGGTCTTTCCTGGCTCATTCAACCTTATTACCTCCTGATCTGTAAAGCTGTTTAGTATATACATAGAAAAGATATAGAGTGCAGCTATTAACATGAGTAGCGGGTCAGGATATATCCCCTGCAGCTTACAGCTCGCATAGCTGAGAAAGGCAGCCCCAATTGCTACATATATATTACTCTTTATGAGGAACTCTCCCAGACCGATAGCATACCTTATCAGCCTGGATTTTCTTTCCCTCTTCAGAGATTCTACCTTATCAAATACCCGCTTGATCATCCAATTTGGTGTGGATGCCCCTGCCGTAATCCCTAAGATACCAAATCCATGTAAGCTATCACCATCCAGCTCTTCCTCTGTCTCAATCAGAAACGTAGGTGTCCCGGTAGATTCCGATATCTCAGCCAGCCTCTTTGTGTTGGCACTGTTTCTTCCACCGACAACGATCATGGCATCAACCTTTTTAGCAAGACTCTGTGCCTCTTTTTGTCTCTTATCTGTAGCATCGCATATAGTATCTACTATTTCACAATCAGGATACCTCTCTTTTATCCTATCAGTGATCTCTCTGAACCTTTTTCTATTCATGGTCGTCTGTGCTACAATGCAGACATTATCCATAGGAGGAAGCCTCTTTACCTCTTCGGTAGATCTAACTACTATTCCCTTCTCATTGGCAAATCCTAAGAGGCCCTTCACCTCTGCATGATGTTCATCCCCAACAATGATGGTATAACATTCTTTTACTGCATGTCTCTTGATTATAGATTGTACCTTCATAACCAGGGGACACGTTGCATCATTTATAGTAAAACCCTTCTCCTTTATCCTTTTTCTCTCTGCAGGGGTTATACCATGTGTCCTTATAACCACTGTACCTGACGATATCTCAGAGAGATCAGTAAGGACCTTAACATTTTTGGTCTCAAGCATCTCAATCACCTGTGGGTTGTGTATCAGTGGTCCATATGTATAAAGTATCCCCTTCTCCTTATTAGAAGATGCATCGAGAACAATGTCCATGGCCCTCTTTACACCCATGCAAAACCCTGCTGTCTTTGCCAGCATTATCTGCAATTCAGTATCCCTCCGTTAATAAATAAGTGCCTAAAGTGATCTAAAGTGCCTAAAGTTAATGGAATATAATTTTTTAACTTTAGGACTCGCTCAAAGATAACTTCACATTCTTCGCATCTCATCTTCAGGCCATCTTTGACCGATCCTCAATCGCAAAATCCTCGAATTAACGCTGTTAGTCCTGCGGTTTTGCTCATTCGGATCGATCAAATCTGACCTAAATCTGAGCGCGAAGAATGTGAAGTTATCTTTGAGCGAGTCCTTAGCTTACTTTAGGCATTTATAAACAATCCACTTCTATTTGGGTTAAATTCCTCTATATATCCATAATAAAAGATATTAATAGAAAATACAAGAGGTATGCATTCTTGTTTTTTATCCCTTTTACCCCTTTGTTCCGTAACATAATTTTTTGCCAAAAAGTTTCCCCGAAAATTGAGCAATTTTCCCTTTATCTCTTTTTTACATTGACATAGCTGATTAACTATCCTATAGTTAAATCCATTATTTCTTAAATCGATGACACTATAAGTGCATTTCATCGTTGAGGAAGATATTATGTTTCCTATAAAAAGAGTAACACAGATAGTATTAAGTCTCACTCTTATCCTCACCCTATTTATATCTCTTACCCCCCTCCAATCCAATGCTGCCACATCTGCCCTATGGCATTTTGACGAGGGAGAAGGTGTAATAACCGCTGACAGCTCAGGGAATAGCAATGATGGTACCCTTAAGTACATAACCAATTCCCTTTGTAACGATGCAGATGGTCCTGACTGGACAACAGGCAAGCTTGGTTATGCTGTACAGTTTGATGGTTGCAATGACTATATTTTAATCCCCTTTAGCAGTTCCTTAGATATCCTTGATGGAACCCCTTTTGCCTTTAGTATCTGGTTTAAGCTAGATATGCTCCCCTCAATTGCTGATAGGCATTACATAATATTCCAGCAGCTTGATGGAACAATATCTGGTAGTGGGAAACCCTGGATATATATCAATAAAAACAATGATGAAATAGGCACAGCATTGAGTGACAGTGCTATCTCATCAGGTGTAAAGGTCACAGCAGATACATGGTATTTCGTGACCTTAAACTATGATGGTACTGATTTAAGCATCCATGTTAATGGAGAGTATAAGGCAAGCCCCCTAACAACAGATATTATCCAATCTGATGGAAATTACCTCTTTGGTGTATTCAAGAATCTCAATAACCCCTTTTGGTTTAGCGGCACAATAGATGAGGTCACTATCTATGATGAGGCATTAACAGAGGAGGAGATTGCAGAAGAGTATCTGGAAGGATCAGTCGTTGCCTTATGGTATATGGATGAAGATGAAGGCACTATAATCTATGATGCTACCTCTAACAACAACGATGGTAACCTTAATTATATCACTAATCCTGAGTGTAACGATGCAGATGGTCCTGACTGGACAACAGGCAAGCTTGGTTATGCTGTACAGTTTGATGGTTGCAATGACTATATTTTAATCCCCTTTAGCAGTTCCTTAGATCTTCTTGATGGAACCCCTTTTGCCTTTAGTATCTGGTTTAAGCTATATATGCTCCCCTCAATTGCTGATAGGCGTTACATAATATTCCAGCAGCTTGATGGAACAATATCCGGTAGTGGGAAATCCTGGATATATATCAATAAAAACAATGATGAAATAGGCACAGCATTGAGTGACAGTGCTATCTCATCAGGTGTAAAGGTCAAGATCGGAAGAGCGTCGTGTAGGGAAAGAGTGTAGATCTCGGTGGTCGCCGTATCATTAAAAAAAAAAAGAATAAAGAAAAAAAGAAAAAAGAAAGAAAAAGATCGGAAGAGTACACGTATGAACTGCACTAGAGTAGTAGTAACACACTCAGATGACAGCATGATT
>CAJVYE010000105.1 GCA_913009285.1 uncultured Nitrospirota bacterium
TGCTAAGGTCTTCCCATATACTTCCCTTGTTCCAAGCATCTTGGTCAAAATAATACTCCTTATTGTTATATATTATTTTAATTCTTTTAATGCCCTTTCCAGTTCATCCTGTGTTGGTGCAATACCGTGATATTTTACCTTTCCTTCCATAAAAGAAACACCCTTTCCCTTTATGGTGTGGGCAATGATCATTGTTGGCTTACCAATGACCTCTTCGGCTTTATCTAGTGAGGAGAGTATCTCTTCGAATTTATGTCCATCAATTTCTATGACATTCCACCCGAATGCCTTCCACTTCTCCGGAAGGGGGTCAATAGACATAACATCCTTGACGTGACCATCAATCTGTAGCCCGTTGTTATCCAGTATTGTACAGAGGTTATCTATCTTGTAATGTGCTGCTGTCATCGCTGCCTCCCATATCTGCCCTTCCTGCACTTCACCATCTCCTAACACGACATAAATTCTTCTCTTTTTATTATCTACTTTTGATGCTAATGCAATACCATTTGCCTGAGAGAGTCCCTGTCCAAGGGAGCCTGTGGAGACATCTACACCCAAGGTGATTCCTCTGACCGGATGACCACGGAGAATACTCCCCAATTTCCTCAGTTTAGAGAAATTATCTATACCAAAATATCCAGCCCTTCCCAGGACTGCATAGAGGGCAGGGGCTGCGTGCCCTTTAGATAGCACGAATATATCCCTTTCCTTCCAGCTAGGATTATTAGGATCGTGTCGCATTTTTGAAAAGTATAAAGCAGTTAAGATGTCAACAGCCGAAAGTGAACCTCCTGTATGCCCAGAGTTTGCCTCTGACAACATCTTTAATATATCGATCCTTATCTGTACGGCAATCCTTTCTAACTCTTTAATATTTTTATTCATAATACCCTATAATCTTTACCTTTTAAAAATGTACACACAATACACTATAATAAGTCGTATGTCAACAATCCCCTCAAATACCCTAAAAACATCAAAATACCTTGTAATTAGTGCCTGACCGAAAACCTGTGTTTGACCCAGCCCCAAGTACAAGGCGCATGAAAATGGGTAGTTTTGGTTCAAACACTAATTATGACAAATAGCGTCACCTATCTTAAACATTAGCTAAAAAAAATAAATTGATAGTTGTCTGAAGTTTAAATAGGTGAGATATTTCGATCATTCTTAATCTTCAATTTTGCAGTGATCAGATCCTTATGAGTGAGCCTCAGAAGCCTCTGCAACTTATGGATAAAATAATCCTCATGTTTTTCAAGATATGAATCTGAATAAATCACTTCCCAGATGGACTCAATAAGGTTGATCTTTTGCTTACGGCTAAAATTCTCATTTATACAATTTGTAAACTGCCATATATCAATACTATCTGAAAGTTCCTGCAATGATAGCTCTATAAGTTGTTGTGCAGCATCGCTTGTTAAGGAAAACTTATTTTTTAGAATATCTACAATATTGTTTTTTTCTTGATCTGTAAATTCACCGTCAATACAAGCTATTTCTACAAGTATTGCACATGTTGCTATCTCAATATTAGGAGCGCTTGTGCTGGTTTTTGCAGTATTAGGAGATTTTATAATAGATTCTGCAGATTGTACAGGCAATATGTTTGTATTAAAGAATGATTTAATCTGTTCAAGCATGATATCCGTGGTGAATAATTACGATAACACAAATTTCCAATTTCTAATTTCCAATTTCAAACCGTAAACGGTTACAACTTAACAAATCATAAAAAGATCATAAGGTTATTGTTTTTATAGCAAATCAAGGTTTCGAACTTTTGCCCATTACATGTATAATAACTGATAATAGCTTTTTTGTCAATTGCTATAATATTAATTTCAAAAGGAATAGAATTGGAGGCTAAAATTGGATACCAAAGGGATAGATGTATTAAGAAAGGATATTAGGGAGATATTCGATTGCGGGGTCCTGGCTGTGGATCCTGGAGAGGGGATAAAGAGATATGTTAGGCTAAATAACAATACTCTTAGTGTGGGAGAAAATAGCTATGATCTCAGAGAGATAAAGGACATCTATGTGGTTGGAGGTGGCAAAGGCGCTGCCTCTATGGGAAAGGCTGTGGAGGATATTTTAGGTGATTGGATAAAGGATGGGGTTATTAATGTTAAATATGGCTATACTGTAGATCTTAAGAGGATTAGATTAAACGAGGCAGGTCATCCAATCCCAGATGAGAAGGGGATAAAGGGGGTACAGGAGATAATGGACCTGTTAAAGAAGACAGGAGAAGATGACCTAGTAATCTGTCTTATAACAGGAGGGGCATCAGCATTACTTCCACTCCCAGTAAATGGGATATCCCTAAAGGATAAACAGTTGATTACAGATCTCCTCTTAAGGTGCGGTGCCTCAATCAGGGAGATAAACAGTATCAGGAAACATATATCAAGGATAAAGGGTGGAAACATGGCTCGAGCCGCATATCCATCGAGATTGATTACATTGATATTATCAGATGTGATTGGTGATATCATAGATATTATCGGATCTGGACCAACTGTTCATGACAACAGCACATATTTAGATTGCATGGAGATATTTAAGAATTATGGCTTGATAAAGGATATCCCTTTGTCGATTATTCAGCAAATTAAGAGGGGGATAAATGGAGAGATAGAAGAGACCCCATCTGCAGATGACCCTATCTTTAGTAGGTGTCAGAATCTACTTATAGGAGGCAATATACAGGCATTAAAGGCATCTTTTAAAAAGGCAAATAGCCTTGGATATAATACCCTTATGTTATCATCATATATTCAAGGAGAGACAGGGGATGTGGCAAAGGTGCATGCAGCAATAGCAAAGGAGATCATATCCTCAGGAAATCCTCTTCCACGTCCTGCATGTGTAATATCCGGAGGAGAGACAACAGTGACTATTCATGGGGAAGGGAAAGGGGGAAGAAATCAGGAATTTGTCCTTACCACGGCCATAGAGATAGATGGCTTTAGTAATGTAGTTGTATTGAGTGGGGGGACAGATGGTACAGATGGCCCAACAGATGCTGCTGGTGCTATAGCAGATGGTTCAACCATTAGAAAGGCAAAGAAGCTGGGACTTGATCCTTATAACTACTTAAAAAATAACGATTCTTATCACTTTTTTCAAAAGATGGATGATCTATTGATCACTGGACCTACCAATACAAATGTGATGGATTTGAGAGTGATCCTAGTGGCATAGGGTTCGCCTAAAAATATACTCAATTAGGCTATAAAATTGCATTATTTGGGTTCAATGTAATTCTTGACAGGATAAATACTTAGGTATTATATTATTATCTGATAAACCCTAAGGAGTTACAATTTAATGAAAAATTCTACTAAGTCACTAATGGGTCTGCTGATGGATATATGTCTGCTTGCAACTGTATATTATGTGTGGGTCGGATACATTAATGAAAGTAAATTTCAATTGACTGTGGCTCTCTTATTTACTGTTATAGCTTACTTTATCTACAAAAGGGTTGACAAGAGAGTTACAGAGAAAGACCCCTATATATTAGATAAAAAGGCAAAGAAGAGATTGCGGAGACAGTAATTATATAGTAACCGTTCACGGTTTGAAATTGGAAATTAGAAATTGGAAATTTGTGTTATCGTAATAATTCACCACGGAAAGACACAGAATATCACTGGGTAAATCCGTGAATATCCGTGGTAACGTATTATGCTTTTTAAGGATTAAAATTATGGCTGAACTATTACCTAATTTCCAATTTCCAATTTCAAACCGTGAACGGTTACATTATATATGTATTTTTTAAAGATATGCCCACCTTGGCTTTTCTAACAAATTTTCTCCTTTTTCTTCCTTCTTTACTATTTCCAGGAATTATGGTATTCTTAAATTGTGAAAAATTCCCCCAAATCTTAATCTAAAATATTTAACCGTTTCGTGACAGAATCACACTGAAAGCATCTATGTTGGCTGATAAAATCATCATTAAAGGTGCCAGAGAGCACAATCTGAAAAATATAGATATAGAAATTCCGAGAAATAAATTGGTAGTAATCACGGGTCTCAGTGGATCTGGTAAATCCTCTCTTGCCTTTGATACTATTTATGCTGAAGGGCAGAGGAGGTATGTAGAGTCTTTATCTGCATATGCCAGACAGTTTCTCGAACAGATGGAAAAGCCAGACGTCGATTATATAGAAGGACTCTCTCCTGCCATATCTATAGAACAGAAGACCTCAAGCAAGAATCCCAGATCTACTGTTGGTACTATAACAGAGATCTATGACTATCTAAGACTCCTTTTTGCAAGGGTGGGGAGGGTTCACTGTTACAAATGTGGGAAGGAGATTGCCGCACAGACAGTACAGCAGATGGTTGATCAGATTATGGAACTTCCTGTGGAGACGAATATTCATATACTTTCTCCCATAGTAATGGGAAGGAAAGGTGAATACAAAAAAGAGCTTACTGAGTTACTAAGAAAGGGATTTATCAGGGTAAGGGTTGATGGTGTAATGCGGGAAGTTGGAGAAGATATCAAATTAGATAAGAATAAGAAACATGATATTGAGGTAGTAGTTGATAGGTTGATAATCAAAGATAGTATAAAGAGGCGTCTATCCGATTCTATAGAATTGGCCTTGAAACTCTCTGAAGGGATAGTGATTGTCACTATCATAGATACTAAAAAAAAGCAGCGTATAATGAAGAGAGAACTACTTTTCAGTGAGAAATTTGCCTGTATCAAATGTGGTATTAGCTATCCGGCAATGGAGCCACGTATGTTTTCATTCAATAGCCCTCATGGTGCATGCCATGTCTGTGGTGGTCTGGGAACAAGGATGGATATAGATCCCGATCTTGTTGTGCCGGATCCTGGTAAATCACTAAGGGAATGTGCAATAAAACCATGGGAAAAGAAAAGCTCGATATATTTTTATCAGATGTTGGAGGCGATTGCAGATCACTATCATTTTAATCTCAATACACCATTTAATAAGTTAAGTAAGATCGGAAGAGCACACGTCTGAACT
>CAJVYE010000106.1 GCA_913009285.1 uncultured Nitrospirota bacterium
CCAAGGGAAATAGTGATGATCTATTAAACATAGTTGATTATTTCAAGCAGAAGACGGCATACGAGATAAAGGAATGTGACTGGAGTTCAGACGTGTGCTCTTCCGATCTGAAGCAGAGGAGTATAAAGCCTCTGTATCTCACCCTTACCATTTTACTATTCTTTTACTCAAATTTACTATTCTTTTACTCAAACAATATTCTTAATTTTGATAAGGGACGGGTCAGAAATAACTTGGCCTTTTTCGCGCACAGATTTAGGTCAGATTTGGTCGATCTGAGGGAGCAAAACCGCAGTAATAGTAGTGCTATATCGAGGATTTTGCGAGTGAGGATCGATCAAAGATGGCCTGAAGATGAGATGCGAAAATGCCAAGTTATTTCTGACCCGTCCCTAAAGTTTTCCGGTGGTCTTAGCAGAGGAGAAATACCCGTTCCCATCCCGAATACGGAAGTTAAGCCCTCTAACGCCGATGGTACTGCACTGGTGACGGTGTGGGAGAGTAGGACGCTGCCGGAAATTTTTTAAAAGGCCATCCTTTCGAAAGAAAGGATGGCCTTTTTTTATTGTGAGCCAGACTTTGTGAGAGGTTTTTTAATCAAAAAGTATAATTTTCCATTATGCATCATATTGCCCGCAGCGATCTCTGCCTCCTTTCCTTTACCAAAGAATAGATCAACCCTACCACCACCTTTTATAGCCCCACCTGTATCTTGATTTAAGACAAATCTGGATAAGGGCCTCCATTCTATGATATCTCCTGATTCATCTATTACAGGTTTCTCTGTGATGATAAATGCCAGTCCTCCTTTGGGAAATAGCATACTATCAGTGGCAATAGATCTTCCTTGTGTCAGGGGCACCTCGATATTTCCTAATGGTCCATCATCTACTATCCTGAAAAAGACATAACTTTCATTATAATTTAATATCCTGTCTCTCTCCTGAGGATGACCTTCAAGATATTCCCTTAATTTATTAAGAGACATTTCCTCTCTTGGGATTATCCCCTCATCTATAAGAAGACGTCCGATACTCCTGTAGGGTCTACCATTTGAGGCTGCATAGTTTACCCTTATAGTTTGTCCATTTTCTAATCTTATCTGTCCTGATCCCTGTATTTGCAAAAAGAAGATATCTATTAGATCAGAAACCCATGCTATCTCCAATCTCTTCTCTCTTAGTAACCCCTTATTATCGATCTCATGACGATTGAAATAGGGAAGAATTTTACCATTGTCTAATCGAGCGACAACCCTTTCTCCTGTATATTTAGGGTTAAATTCCTCTAAATCTATATTTATCATGTCATCAGGCTTACTATATAGGGGAAATGGATATTTGCTGCTCTCAGTCAAACTCCCTTCAAGAACAGGTTCATAGTATCCTGTAAAAAGGACAGTACCTTTCCTATCCAATCCAGCAGATCGATATATATTGAATTGTGATCTTATGGCCTTATTCAGACTTTTATTATCCGTGGAGCCCTTCAAGATATTCAGGAATGTCTCCATGGACTCTACTATCTCTACAGTGGTGTATCTATCTGGACCGTAAACATATACATTATCCTGAGGTACCCTCCTAAGATAATCAAGACTCCTATTAACTGCATTTATTAATGAATTTTTATCCAGGTCATCGGTAAAATGTGGGATACCCCACCATTTTAACAATAACAATGCATCATCAGGACCCTTTACAGGTTTCTTCCTGCAGGAGCTTAGAAGAGATATTGTGATAACAAGAAATATGACAAGGAGCTTTTTCATAAGGAGATATTTTACCAATTTTTAAATAAATGGCAAGGTGTAGCACATATTTGGGACAAGCCCAAAATTTGTATCCCTTGCATTTATTTTTTAGAAACTCAAAAAATCCAATCTTATCTTTCTGTTATCCTTCATCAAAATTATACCACATGGAAATATCAGAATCTTCTAAATAACGCTCCAGTGCTTCTACTTGTGTACATTTAAACTCATATAGCTTTCTTCTATTTTCATATCTTATGCCAAGCTCAGATAACATTAATCTTTTTACAGATCTACCAAAACCCATCTTAAATTCTAAGTTTCTCTCTATCATTGGTTTTCCTTTCATTTCAAAAATCTTTCCTCTTTATTATACTAAACATCTTTTACGAAAGAACCAAACATTTTCACTTTACTCAGACTTCTATTTTATGGTAAAGTTTTATTATAATTAATGTTAATCTCATCTTTGGAGGGTATAAGGTAATATGTCAGGTCATTCAAAGTGGGCTAGTATAAAACATAAAAAGGGGGCTGTAGACGCAAAAAGGGGAAAAATATTCACCAAGTTGATAAAAGAGATAACTGTTGCTGCAAGAATGGGTGGAGGGGATATTGATGGAAATCCAAGGCTCCGTACAGCAATAGCTTCTGCCAAGTCTGTTAATATGCCAAAAGACAATATTGATAAGGCAATCAAAAAGGGAACCGGAGAGCTTCCTGGTGTAAGTTATGAAGAGGTCTCTTATGAGGGATATGGTCCTGGTGGAGCTGCTGTCCTGGTAGATGTTATGACAGATAATAAGAACCGTACTGTGGCAGAAATCAGGTCGCTATTATCCAAGAACGGTGGGAATATGGGTGAGAACGGATGTGTGGCGTGGATGTTTAAAAAGAAAGGCCTTATACTGGTTGAAGAAAAGAATGCTGATGAGGAGAAATTGATGTCGATTATATTAGATGCAGGGGCTGAAGATATGAATCTCAACGATGGTGTTTACGAGATAATAACCTCTGTAGAAAGCTTTGAATCTGTCAAGAAGGCCATTGAAGAGAGTACTATAGAGATATCTGTATCAGAAATAACCATGGTTCCACAGAATACCATTAAACTTGAGGGGAAGCAGGCAGAGAAGATGCTTAGGCTGATGGAGATACTTGAGGACCACGATGATGTTCAGAAGGCATACTCTAACTTTGATGTACCAGAAGAGATGGTTACATAGTAACAAGAGGATAAAAGTACAATAGGTAAAAGGATGCGTGTGTTAGGTATTGATCCAGGCTCATCGGTTACAGGTTTTGGGGTGGTTGACGATAATGGAGATAGATTAACTGCAATCGAGTGGGGAGGGATCAGGACATCTTCTAAACAATCCTTTCCCCAGCGATTAAAGACCATTAGTTGTGGATTAGAAGAGATTATACAGAGGCATAGACCTGATATTGCTGCGATAGAAGGCCTCTTTTTTGCTAAGAATGCAAGGAGTGCCCTGAAGTTAGGAGAGGTAAGAGGTGTTACTATACTTACTGCCTCAAACCTGGGTCTTGAAATTGTAGAATATACCCCTTTAGAGGTGAAGCAATCTGTAGTGGGGTATGGTAGGGCAGAAAAGGGACAGATACAGGATATGGTTGTTGCCTTATTAAAATTGACTGAAACTCCGAGACCAAACGATGCAGCTGATGCATTAGCTATAGCCATTTGTCATATACACTCTGCATTGATGAAGAAAAGACTTATGCTATGATAGCCAGGATTACTGGAAAAATTACATTTAAATCACCTGACTACATTATCGTAAATGTAAATGGAATTGGCTATCAGGTCTTTGTTTCCCTTTCTACGTATTATGAACTTCCAGATATAGAGGAGAGTCTTGATCTCCATATCTATACCTATGTTAGGGAAGATATGCTGAGATTATATGGTTTTCTAAAATCAGAAGAACACAACGTGTTTAAACAGCTTATCAGTGTATCATCAATTGGTCCCAAGATGGCACTGAATATACTCTCAAGGATTAAGGCCAAGGATCTGAGAGAGGCAATAGGTAAAGGAGATATCTTAAAGTTGAACTCAATACCTGGGATTGGTAAAAAAACATCAGAGAGGATAGTCATTGAGTTAAAGGATAAGATAGGTTATGACTACACCTCCTCTCTTCACCCCCTATCTGGTAATGGTAATAATAATCTTACAGATACCCTTTCTGCCCTTATAAATCTTGGCTATAAAAAAGGAGTGGCAGAAAAGGTGATCAGGGATGTTGGAAGAGAATTAGGCGATGATGCTGCTATTGAGGATCTTGTCAAGGCATCGCTAAAGGTATTATCTAAAGGGGTGTAAGGTTAGAGGTTGGAGGTATAAGGTTGGAGGCTGAAGCCTTGAGCCTCAAACCTCAAACCTCAAACCTTTTAAAGAGGATAAAGACTTGTGGAAGAAGAGAGGATTGTTACACCTCATAAAGAAGAAGATCTGACCTTTGAGATAGGTCTTAGGCCAAAAAAATTCGATGATTATATAGGTCAGGAAAGGACCAAGGAGAATCTTAGGATCTTTATTGAGGCTGCAGTAAAGAGATCAGAGGCCCTTGACCATGTCCTTTTTTGTGGTCCTCCTGGTCTGGGGAAGACAACCCTCGCATATATCATATCTGCTGAAATGGGGGTTAATATAAAGAGTACATCTGGTCCGGTTATTGAACGTCCAGGGGATCTTGCAGCGATTCTGACAAACCTGAAGGAACATGATATCCTCTTTATAGATGAGATTCATCGACTCAATAACGTTGTGGAGGAGATCCTCTATCCTGCAATGGAAGACTACCAACTCGATATAATCATTGGACAAGGTCCCAGCGCCAGATCAATAAAGCTGGACCTTCCAAAATTTACACTGGTTGGCGCCACTACAAGGGCAGGACTTCTCACATCTCCCCTGAGAGACCGGTTCGGGGTAGTTCACAGACTAAATTATTATACTGGTGACGAACTTAACATCATTATAAAGCGATCAGCAAATATACTCGATATCAGGACAGATTCCTCTGGATCAGAGGAGATAGCCAGGAGATCGAGGGGGACACCGAGGATAGCAAACCGACTCCTACGTCGTGTAAGGGATTATGCCCAGGTCAGAGCTGATGGTATTATAACTAAAGAGGAGATCGGAAGAGCACACGTCTGAACTCCAGTCACATTCCTTTATCTCGTATGCCG
>CAJVYE010000107.1 GCA_913009285.1 uncultured Nitrospirota bacterium
AAGCAGAAGACGGCATACGAGATAAAGGAATGTGACTGGAGTTCAGACGTGTGCTCTTCCGATCTACGGCATCCAGACTTTTTTTCTCACCTGACACAGAATTTATAATAACCTTACCATTTGCTAGCTTTAGCCCTGCCTCTAATGCCTTGTAATTGTTAGAATCGATCATTATCGGGATGTCTACAACCCTCTGGACGGTAAGCACCGCCTTTCTCATCATCTCTGACTCATCTATCCCTGGACACCCTACATTTATATCAAGGATATCTGCCCCCTCCTCCACCTGACTCACTGCTTCATCCCTGATAAGTAAGGTTTTACCCTCCTTTAATTCAGCACTCAGTCCCTTCTTTCCTGTGGGATTTATCCTTTCACCGATCTTTACAGGAAGACTCTCGCCCCCGATTGATGCAACCTTCCTAATACTCGATACCAGTGTTACATGGGGCGGTCTCCTTTTTATCGGTCTTAATCCCTTGATCTCCTTGACAATAGCCTTCATATGATCAGGTGTGGTACCACAGCAACCACCTAAGATATTCACCCCTTCACTGACAAACCTCTTTGCATATTCACTCATATCATGTGGTGTTGCAGGGTAGAAGGTCTTGCCTTCCTTCAGCTGCGGCAGACCAGCATTGGGCTGAAATACCAGCATCTTTCTTGAAACCTGACTCATTTTTTTTGCTATCTCGAGAAGCCCCTCTGGTCCCAGACCACAGTTGACGCCAACCACATCTGCTCCAAGGGATTCGAGTGTTACACAGGCAGCCTCTGGCTCAACACCTGTTACTGTTCGCAGGTCCTCCTGATATGTCATCATCGCAAATTTGGGGATATCTGTTACATCTTTGGCAGCTATCATTGCAGCCTTGATCACCATAATGTCGGAGAAGGTCTCAAATGCGAGGAGATCTGCCCCCCCATCTACACAAGCTGAGATCTGCTCCTTATATATATCGTATGCCTCATCAAAGGTCATATCACCGTGTGGTTCTATAAATCTTCCGAGTGGGCCAATAGATGCACCCACAAAACATTTTCCATCTGCTGCTTTCCTTGCTATCTTTACCCCTTTGTAGTTGATCTCATGTGCCTTTTTTCCCAGTCCATATTCCCCTAGCTTACTACGATTACCACCAAAGGTATTGGCAAGTATGATATCAACCCCTGCCCGCACATACTCATCATGTATATCCTTTACAAGACCAGGATCTGAAAGGTTTAATTCCTCAGGACATGCGCCCGACTTCATTCCCTTCAACTGGAACATCGTACCCGTAGCCCCATCAAGGATCAATACCTCTGATTCCAACCTGTTTAATAAATTCTTGCTCACTTTTATCCTTAAAATTTCATTTGAGAAGTCTATTTATATCTAATCCTCATCTCTTGTACCTTTTTCCGCAAGGTATTACGATTGATCCCAAGGATATTTGCTGCCTTTAGCTGATTTCCCTCTGTCTCTTTCAGTACTATCTTGATAAGAGGTTCTTCAATACATCTGCTAATCAGCTTCCGCAGATCTCCCTTTTTTGAGCCATCCAGTTTTGATATATATCTCTTGAGTTTTTTGCTAAGCCACTCCTCAATATTTATATCGTCCTTTTTTTTGACTAATTCCCCTTTTTTGTTGTTACTTTCTATCTTTGGTTTATTCTTAACAGGATTCTTGGTCATAATGGCGAACCTCCTTCAAGACTTAAGCAAGTAAACTTGAAAAAGCATGGGTCAATAGAGAATAAATTATTATAGGAGTTTTCTCCAGAAAATATGTGTGATAATAGCAGATGTGGAAGGGGTTGGTCAAGAGAAAATTGGGTGAGCCTTCAGTGTCTTCAGTATAAATATTTAACCACAGAAGATACTGAAGACACTGAATCTGACATTATTCCACTATTCCATATTTCAACAAAAAACCTTTACTATCAATAAGTTATATAAATTCCGAGATGTTTTAATAATCTATCCTCTGTGACATAAATATTAAAGGCACCTGAAAGTCTCTTTTTAAAGAGCTTATCATTTATAGGATTAAATGGATTCAACCAGTACAAGATGTGATAGTACCATCTCTTATCTATATGTTCCTCACCGTATCTCGAAAGCCTGTCCATGACAAAGATAGAAATACCAGCACTGGTAAAGTTTGTAATGAGATCTTTACCAGAGGGTGGAACAAAACTCCCTTCTATAACATACTCCCATATTATATTATGCACCTGTGTAAAGGTAAAGGCTGACCAATCACTATACCCTCTTTCCTTTAAATACAGACCCATCCCGGCATAAGATAGGGGATGCGCTACATAATTGAGAATAAAGGGATCATCATCAATCCTTGACCCCTCCACAGCCTTGTTATAGGGATCCTTGAAATTCTCTATAATGTTATTAAGCGAGCCCCTCTTAAAAATTCCCTCCCTGATATCACTTTTTAATAAGGCCACCGAGATAGTCATGGCACCAATTATAGATGTATCTACTAGTAATTTTTTTCCTTTTTTACTTGAATATGTCTTCACTGAAAGTTCTCCCTCACCTCTTGTGATTTTTGATCTTCTATTTTCGATTTGTTCATCCCTGGAGCATGATATTTCATTTAAGGAGACTTCTGTGTGAGACCTTCCCCCCTCTCCAGGATTTGGATAAGAAAGGTTTATCAGAAAAAAGATCAAGAATGGAAGTAAAGCTTTATAAATGACCATTGGAGTATAGAGTTTAGTATAGAAAATTCGAGATTTGTAACTAAGATTAAATCAAAATTAAAACAAAATCAATACAAAAAGAAGTAGGAGGCGGTTAATGGAAAGTAAAAAAGTTGAGACTCTTGACTCACCCCCTTTTACATGGTTAAATATAAATATGAAACCTTGATTTTTTTATTTAATTTGTGTTTGAACGAAAACTACCCATCTACTGCGTTTAATGAAAATTTTGTAATCCTCATGTATTTTAACCCAGCCCTTGGGCAGTTTTGGTTCAAACACAGGTTTTCGGTCAGGCACTAATTTGTCTTTTACATAATGTCACTTAAAAGAAAAATTGTACTCAGCTTCTTTGTAAGCACATTTATTATCGCTATCCTTACAGCGTTTGAATATTTTAATTTTATCGAAATAAGAAAAGAAATAAGGTATCTGGAGATTACGGATACTATAAGGAGCAAATCTCTTCAACTGAGAAGGCACGAAAAAAATTTCTTTCTCTATGGTTATCCGACTGCACATGAAGAAGCAAAAGCAACTCATCAATATCTCATTGAACTTGATGAAATCCTGAATAAAAACCTGAAAATTTATAAGACCGACAAATTATACAACCTGAGAGAACTTGTAAATGAATATAAACACACATTTAATAGCATTGAGTTATCTCTAAAAGATCTGTCTAAACAGCTTAAGAATGCCAATACTTCATATGAGAGATATTCAAACTTTTTTCCATTAATCGAATTCACTTTTTTTGAGCGGCCAGCTCAGGCAGCTGAATTTCTCGAAAAGATATTTTTATTGCCAGCTAATCACAGTTTGATAAAAGGGCTCAAAGTACTCGATTCAGAAATCAATGCCCTCAGAAAGACAGGTGAAGACATTATTATTATCTCTAAAGAGCTGGACTGGGTCGCAAGGGAAAATGCAGAAAACATAATACACATCTCACAGATTGCAATCCTTATCTTTTTCCCACTATTCTTTTTTAGCGGGATAGGGACACTTTTCTTTATTAGCAGAAATATTGTCAGCCGCTTAAAATTGCTCATAAATACTGTAGAAAAAACAAGTAAGGGAGACTTTTCTCAGGTGGTGGGGCCGTATCAAAAATGGGGTGGTGATGAGGTTGGAGTACTCATCAAAAAATTCAACAAAATGGCAGAGCAGCTAGCCCAGAGAGAGAACGAACTAAACATAAAGAATGCAGAACTTTTCCAGAGCAAAAAATTGGCAGTTATCGGAACACTTGCTTCATGTGTTGCACATGAACTCAATAATCCGCTTAATAATATCTGTATCTCAGCGCAGATACTATCAAAAGAAATAGATGACAATTTTCCAGTAGTTATCAAAGAAACTGTAAATGATATTCTCAGCCAAACGATAAGAGTTAAAGGGATTGTTAGAGACCTGCTTGAATTTGCAAGGGTAGGAGAGCCTAAGCTTCGAAAAGTGGAATTGAATAATTTGATAAACAGAGCATACGAATTTATCAACAGGTCTATAAACACAAAAAAGGTACATTTCGCATTTGATTCAACCCCTGAAGAGATTTTATTATATGTCGACCCTGAGCAGATGGAACGGGTCTTTATTAATCTCTTCAGTAATGCAGTTGATGCCATGTCTCAAGAGGGGGTCCTGACCGTGAATATGAAGTCACGGGAAAATATTGTTTTTGTGAAAATATCTGATACAGGCAGGGGGATGTCCCCAGAGACCGTTGAAAAAATATTCGACCCCTTTTTTACTACAAAGGATAAAGGGTCAGGGCTGGGACTCACAATTGTCTTAAATATAATTAAAAAACATAATGGTGAGATAAGTGTCAGGAGTGAAGAGGGGCATGGAACCACCTTTATTATCACATTATCAGAGAGGAATATATAATCATGGCCTTAAGGGTTCTTGTAGCAGAGGATGAGGCGATAACCTTAAAACATCTTATCTATACATTGCAACATGAAGGATACTATGTTGAAGGGGCCAAGGATGGGCATGATGCCATGAGGAAGGTTGAAAGTGATTTTTTTGATATTCTCATAGCTGATATTAAGATGCCTGGCTTGAGTGGTATTGAACTTCTTCAAAGAATTAAAAAAGGGCAGCTGGAAACCGAGGTGATAATAATAACAGGTTTTGGCAGTATCAGCTCAGCAGTAGAGGCAATGAAAGAGGGGGCATATGATTATATTACAAAGCCCTTTGATATAGATGAGCTGATCCTCAGGG
>CAJVYE010000108.1 GCA_913009285.1 uncultured Nitrospirota bacterium
TTTGTCTGAGAATCCGGCGACCACCGAGATCTACACTCTTTCCCTACACGACGGTCTTCGGATCTGGCGGGGCCGGAATAATGAGTGAAGTTAGAAGAGTTGCCGGTAATATTATCGCGCTGGTTACGGGTAAAGGGATACGCCTTCTGGTCTCATTGGTTCTTGGTGTGCTTCTGGCTCGATACCTCGGTGATCTACATTACGGGAACTGGACGGTGGCCCGCTCTCTCTGCGCCCTTCTCACCATTTTGACAGGTCTGGGGATGAGCAAGATCGCCATCCGGGAATGTTCCTCCCGCCCGGACGAGGCCGGGCGTTACCTGAATACAATCCTGGTACTCCGTATCATCTTCTCCCTCGTGAGTATCCTGGTCGCTCTGCTGCTGGTATATGGACTGGGGTACCGCGCGGAGATCGCCTACCTGGTATTTGTCGCTTTAGGGATTTATATCCTCTCTTCGCTGGGGGAGGTATTTGTCATCCAGTTCCGATCCCACGAGAAGATGGGATACGAAGCGGTAGTCAACATCAGCAAAGATATCTTCCTGATGCTGCTGGTACTCCTCGCTATATATCTCCAATGGGGGGTACTGCGGATCGCATTTCTTTATCTGGGAGCGACCGTGTTTTATCTTGTTATCTCATGGATTATGGTAGCAAAAAAGTTCTCATCTCCCCGACTCTCACTTGATCCGCCCCTGGCCCGCCATCTCGTCCTGGCCGGTATACCGATAGGATTGGCGGTATTTTTTAACTCCTTTCACGATGTAACCAGAATTATTGTCGAAAAGACAATTGGTGCTTCCGCGGCTGGAAACTACAGCGTAGCGGCACTTCCTTATATGGCTCTGGAGAGTACAGTGGTTATCTCATTGATGGGCGCGATATTTCCTCTCCTCTCCCGACTTCATCTCTCGGATCGCCTCGGGTTGATCGGTCTCTACCGGAGGATGAGCAGATATCTCTTTATGCTATCCCTGCTCGTCGCGCTCTATTGCCTCTTTCTGGGGGATGAGTTGATCTTGATTTTGTATGGCAAAGATTATCTCAATGCTATCCCGGTACTGAAGATCCTTGGCCTGGGTGTTGTTTTGATGTTTCAGAACTATCTGCTCTTTAACGCGATGGTAGCCTGCGGGAAAGAGAAGATATTTGCCCTGGTCCTTGGACTGGGGGCCCTTATAAATGGATTAGGAGTGATTTTATTTACCGGCATTCTCTCCCGTCTGGATCAGACCATAGTAATAGGAGGTTCCGCTTCAGGGGTAGGTATCCGCCTCATCCCGGTTACGGGAGGACCGATCGCGCTGATAATGGCCCAGATCTTTATCCTGGTGGTGCTGTCTATTATTCTTCGCCGGGAATATAAACGTGGTATTATCTTCTCTCGTTTTTATGGTCCGGTAGTTGCCGCGGTATTGACCGGAGGATTGATCCGATGGGAAGGGGTTATCTCCATCCCCATCGGGGCTATCCTGATATCCAGCGCGGTGGTCTATGGACTGCTTCTTGTCGTACTGCGAAGTTTTGACCGGACCGACCTGGATATTTTCAAGACTCTTATTTCTGCTAATCAGAAATAAGAGTCTGCAAATATTGCAACAATATAAATAAATGTGCCACAAAGGCACAAAGACACTAAGAAAAACACAAGAAATATTAAAAAACGCAGTTATTGCATCTTATGACCTTATACTGACCTCCATTATCTTCGAGTATAGTTCCATCCTTATTACCACATATGATACACATCCTTGTCTCTGACATCTTAAGATTGCCCCAGGGTTTCTATATAAAGTCTCTCTATCTTCCTTACATTCTCCTCTATACTAAACAGCTCCTCAGCACGTCTTCTCCCCTCCCTCCCAAGGCTATCTCTTAATTCTTTACTTTTAATAAGCCTTATTAGGCTATCTGTAAGGGCATTTTCATCACCTGGTGAAAATAAAAATCCGGTCACACCATCCACTACTGCCTCTGAATTGCCAGGGATATCTGATGCTATTACAGGTTTACCTGCTGCCATACCTTCTATCACAACCCTTGAAAATGCCTCTGTGTATGAAGGGACCACAAGTATGTCAATAGCAGATAGCGCTGAAGGGATATCATCAGTATAACCTTCGAATAGAATCCTATCCTTTACCCCAGACTCTATTGCAAGATTCTTCAATCTTTTTATGTAGTCTTTGTCTCCCATCCCGATAATAATCCCCTTTAATTTCGATTGTCTGTTTGCTATGCCTGCAAGTACCTTTAAAAACAGATCATGACCCTTTAATGGTTCAACCCTCCCCACGACCCCGGCATATACAAATCCATCTTCTCTCCACCTTTTTTTTAAGCTATACCCTTGTGTTGTGTTGTAAAATTCTGAGATATCAACACCGTTATATATCAATTTAACCTTTTGGGAAAGGAGTTCCGGGTCTAACCTATCAAACCTCTTGATAACACCCATAGAAACCGCTATTATCCTTGATGATAGGAGATATAAAATCTTATCTGTCACAAGACCACCTTTTGCAGCCCTTAAATGCATAACAAATGGTATCCTCAATATTTTTGCAGGCAGACCTGTATATATGGCCTCTCTTGGAGAATCTGCATGGACTATGTTAATATTGACCCTCTTCATAAATCTGTATATAGCTATAAATGTCTTAAGGTTTTTTACTATTCTCAGGGTCTTTAACGTATCAATAGGCAAAACGAATGTATCTACTCCAAGCATCCCCACAGCATCGATCAGTGAACCATTTTCTGGAGACAAAAGAATCGGGATAAATCTCTTCTTATCTATATTCTTTATAAGTAAATAAAGGCTCTTCTGCCCTCCACCATACATATTGCCATGACTGGTTGTATAAAGGACCTTTATCTTATCCTGTGCACTCACTATATAACCCTTCTATCTTCTTAACCATTGTTGAAATAGTGAACTTTTCAAGATATATCTCTCTACCCCTTTTTCCCATATCTTTGGCCTGTCTATTATTCATTATAGAGATTATTGCCTTCATCAGACCTCCATAATCACCAGGCCTGACAAGTATTCCTGATTTGCCATCCTCTACGACCTCTGGGATTCCTCCTATATCTGTCGCAACAACAGGTTTCTCCATAGACATCGCTTCTATCAGGGCAAGTCCGAATCCCTCTCTCTCAACAGAAGGGAGGACAAAGATATCCATGATAGAAAGGTATGGGTAAATATCAGACTGTTTGCCAGTAAACCTGACCCTCTTCAGGATATCGTACTTATCGGCAAGCTCTTCTATCTCTTTTCTCAACGGGCCATTGCCAACAAGGACCAGATATGTTCCAGGTATTTGTTGCTCTATTCCTTTAAATGCCTCAATAAGATATTTATGCCCCTTATGCGGAACAATGGATGCAACCGTACCTATTGTTCGGGCATCCCGAGGTATCCCGAGCATATCTTTAAATCTATCACCAGTGGTTCTAACATGGTCTAATTCAGGCACCCCATTATAAATAACAACAACCTTATCTTCTCTCATCCCTACAAAGTCAGTCATAAATTCCTTAACCGCTGCTGAGCAACATATAACCTTTTTTGTATATCTTGCAAGAAGCTTCTCCATCAGACACTGTCGCCACCCAAACCCCCAGTAGGTGCTATGCACATGGTGATATATGTAAGGGATGCCAGCTATTATGGCAGATATCCTTCCCAGGACACCTGCCGGATAACCGTGAGTGTGCACAATAGATGTCTTTTTCTTCTTTAATCTCTCTACGACCTTTTTTATACTGATCGGGCTGTGATAGTTACTTATCCCAAGAATCTCTACATAACCACCTTTTGCTATTATATTCTCGGCAATGGCGCCACCTTTTGTGAGGCATAATACCTCAGCATTAAATCTTGTATTATCAAGATTCAGCGCAATCCCTTCTATCACACGTTCAAGTCCCCCTACCTCCATATCTTCCACTATGTGCACAACCTTTACACCCATCGTATTATCCACTCACAATTTTCAACATCTCTTCTACCCTGTGTTTGTAAGTATGGTGGTTGAGGACCTTTTCCTGGCCCCTTTTTGCTATTCGACGTGCCTCGTCCTTGTGCTCTAAATAGTGTACTAATTGCCTTTTGAGATCATTTGTGTCTTTGAATACCACAAGGTCTTCACCAGGGGCAAAGATACTCAAAACGTCTTTCTGGCTGTCCACGATCAGGAGGGAACCACATGCAAGTACCTCATATACACGTGGACTCACCTGATGACAAGGTATCTTGTTCTCCGGATCTTTATAATGTATGGCCAGGGCTATCCTGGAGGCGCTATATATCTTTATCCACTCGTCAGGTCTTGTCTTACCGCCCTTTATATGCCTTGTCAGTGGGGATCTCTCGGGTAATCTCTCCCAGCCCGGACCCCATATTCCGATGTCAAATTTTGTAAGGGCTTCTAAGATACGCACCCTTTCAGGATACATAGAGCCAATAAAACATATATCGCTTCCATATCTATTTTTATCATCTTCGGTAAGGTTTACTGGTTTGTGAAACTCAGGATCACTGGCAAATGGAAGCCATCGACACTTATTAATGCCATTATCTTTCAAAATCTCCATTGCTTCTGTCCCAGCACAGAAAACATAGTCGTAATAAGAAGCTGTTTCTATTATCGGTTGAAAATTAACAGGAGCATCTGTTGTCCATAGTATAGTTATAATCCCTCTGTCCTTAATTTTTTTAATCGTTTCTTGAAAAATCCTATGACCACCGGTAACTAAACAAAGGAAAGGTTTATGGCGATAAGCCAAAGAGAGAAGATTCTTATTAATTCGTGCTAAATCATAATGCTGTAAAAAAGGTATCTTTTCCCTAATTTTACCTGGAACTATAAAATTTCGGTCGTCAACAGATATAGATGTATGCCCTAATTTTCTAATAGCTTTTTCTATATACTCG
>CAJVYE010000109.1 GCA_913009285.1 uncultured Nitrospirota bacterium
AATGTCCATATCCTGATCTATCCTGTTCGTGTCCAGGGCGAAGGTGCTGCAGAGGAGATAGCAGAGGGGATAAGGATCATGAATACGATCCCTGATATAGATGTCCTTATTATTGGACGGGGAGGTGGTTCTTTAGAAGATCTGTGGGCCTTTAATGAAGAGGTTGTCGCAAGGGCGATATTCGATTCTGCAATACCTATCATATCTGCTGTGGGACATGAGATAGATTATACTATATCTGATTTTGTTGCCGATCTGAGGGCACCTACCCCCTCAGCCGCTGCTGAAATGGTAGTGAAAAACAAGGAGGACCTGGTCCAGAGGGTGGATGAGATCAACATGAGACTGATTAGATCCATCCAGTCGATCCTTAGGGATAGGAGAGATCTATTGACCTCTCATTTAAGAAGTCTCTCCCTTCTCAGTCCACAAAAGAAGCTGGAGCGTATAAAGGAGACCCTTGCCAACCTGAAACAGAAGCTTGGGAGCAATATAAGGTATCGTGCAGAACTCCTCAGAAAACACCTTGAGGGCACAATGAAAAGACTCGATGCCTTAAGTCCTCTTGCCGTACTTGAGAGGGGATATAGTATCTGTAGACAACTACCATCCTATTCTATTATAAAAGAGTCTGGATCAGTGCAGGAAGGGGAAAAGATAAATATAAGATTATCCAGGGGAGAACTTGTCTGCGGTGTGGAAATGGTACATCATCAAAAGGGCTCGCCTAAAGGAGGGGGAGATATTTGAAAAATCCAGATCAAAAGGAATTAATGTTTGAAAAGCCTGCTTCAGGTGAAGATAATGATCTAAAAGGTGCTAAAACAGAGACTAAATTTGAGGTGGCCTTGAAGAGGCTTGAGGAGATAGTTGAAGATTTGGAAAAGGGAGACATAGACCTTGATAAATCACTGAAGCTCTTCGAGGAGGGTATCAGTATGTCTAGGATATGTACGAAAAGGCTGAATGAGATGGAGAAAAAGATCGAAATATTAACAAAGGAGGGGGATAACAAACTGAAAAAAACACCTTTCCCCTCACCACTTTCAGAAGATGCGACATCAAAAGAGACTGGATAAGATACTCATAGATCGTGGTCTCGTCCGGAGCAGGGAGAAGGCAAGAGGACTTATCTTAGCAGGCAAGGTTATTGTAGATGGAAGGAGGATAGACAAGGCAGGAACACTAATACTTGAGGGCTCTGCTATAGAAATAATAGAAGAGGATATCCCTTATGTAAGCCGTGGTGGAGTAAAATTAGAGAAGGGCCTGGCCGAGTTTAATATACGATTAGAGGGGAAAAATGCCATAGATGTAGGGGCATCGACCGGGGGATTCACTGATTGCCTACTCAAAAATGGTATCTCAAGGGTATATGCAGTAGATGTGGGGTATGGACAGCTTGCATGGGAGCTGAGGAATGACCCGAGGGTAATTGTTATTGAAAGGAAGAATATCCGTCATCTCATCCCCTCTGATATCGGAGAGAGGCTAGACCTTGCGGTTATTGATGTCTCATTTATCTCTCTGAAGCTTGTCCTGCCTGTGGTAAATGATTTCCTGAAAAGAGATGGAGAGATTATAGCCCTTATCAAACCCCAGTTTGAGGTAGGTAAGGGGGAGGTAGGTAAGGGAGGGGTTGTCAGGGATACAAATAAACACCAGGAGGTTGTATCAGGGATATCACTCTTTGCAAAGGGGATTGGATTGACTACCCTTGGCATGACAAAATCTCCTATACTCGGCCCTAAGGGTAATGTCGAGTTTCTGATATATCTGGGTAAAAGAGGGGGACCTTAAGAAAAGGGATTGGAAGAAAAGTTATGAATAAAACAACCTTAAATCAAACTAGTTATAAAGAGGCCGGTGTTGATACTGCTAAAGAAGATTTAGCAATGGATGGGTTCTTAAGATTGATAAAAAAGACCCTTTCCTTTAGGAATGAATTGGGGGCTCCAAAACTTGGTATAAACTTTTTTGCCAACATAATTGATATAGGAAATAAAATGGGTCTGGCCCTATCAACAGACGGGGTGGGGACAAAGGCTATAATTGCCCAAAAAATGGATAAATATGACACTATCGGGATAGACTGTATTGCCATGAATGTAAATGATATCATCTGTGTAGGCGCAGAACCTATCTCTATGCTTAATTATCTTGCAATAGAAGACCCTGATCCACAATTCCTTGAAGAGATTGCAAAAGGACTTTATAAAGGCGCAGAGATTGCCAGGATTACCATTCCAGGGGGAGAGTTGGCGCAGATCAAAGAAATGCTGGCAAGCGAAAGGGATAACAGGGGTTTTGATATAGTCGGGATGGCTATTGGTTTTGTACAGATAGATAAGATAAATATAGGTCAAACCATAAGTGAAGGGGATGTTATTATAGGGTTAAAGAGTAGTGGAATACACAGTAATGGTTTATCTTTGGCTCGTAAGGTATTCTTTAAAAAGATGAATTTTAAGATTGACAAATATCTTAATGATTTAAAAAGGACAATCGGAGAAGAATTATTAGAGCCAACACATATATATGTGCCGGAAATAATGGAAATGATAAATTCTGATATAAGGTTGAAGGCCTTAATAAATATTACCGGTAATGGATTTTTAAACCTATTAAGGGTTGAACCCCCTGTCAGTTATATAATCGACAATCTCCCCTCTCCTCATCCTGTCTTCCCTCTAATTCAGGAGTTAGGCAATATAAGTGACGAGGAGATGTATAAGGTATTTAATATGGGAATAGGTTTCTGTGTTATTGTCCCAGAAGACGAAACAGAAAGAGTTAAGGAGATTGCCAGTAAATATAATGTAGAGAGTTACAAAATCGGGCATGTAGTTAATGATGGAAAGAGAAAGGTGATTATCGAACCTGTAAAATTGATAGGTGATGGGAAGAAGTTTTCTAAAATAACATAGCAATTCTCTTTAACATGATCCTCCTCCGACTCCAGAACTATAGAATAAAACTCATTGAGTTAGTCGGGAGATAGTACATATCTTAATGGCAAAAAAGACAGCCGGTGAGGGTATCAACGAATATAAAACGAGAGGTTTGTTGTACAATTTCACTCCTGGCTTATTATATGGTATACATAGATGGGGAGATCTATTTAATTCCCACCAGAAACTTACGTTGAATACCTTTATGGAGAAGGTTCGAAAAACCTACCAAAGAATGGTAGGACAAGCGTCCCGCTTGTCCTCGTCCTTGTTCGCTAAGGAAACCAATCACCCCATTCGAGCCACTTACCATCCCATTCAAACCTTTACTCAAACCCGCAGAAAACTCCCTCACTGGCAGATTCCTGGAAGTATATATTTTGTAACCTTTCATTCCATAGAAAATTTGTCCTTTACCCCAGAAGAAAGAAGTCTTATCCTAAGGGCTTGCAGACATTGGGAAGGCAAAAAGATAACCATTTACGCTGTTGTAGTAATGCCGACGCATGTTCATTTGTTAATAAAACCCTTACCTGTAAGAGGAACAACCGGGACGGTTGTTTTACCAGGTGGTAAGGGAAAAAGTGACATGAATGAAGCTAAAGATTTTTTTAACTTATCTGAGATTATGCACAGTATCAAAAGTTACACTGCTCATGAGATTAAGAAACTGCGTAAACAGCAAGGATATGTCTGGATCCATGAATCGTATGATCGGATTATTCGGGATGAAGCAGAGTTTCAAGATAAGTTAAGATACATATACGAAAATCCTATTAAAGAAGGACTTGTGAAATCGGATAAAGAATATCCTTGGCTTTACTTTGGTGAAGGTGAGGGCGACCATAGTGGGGACAACCGGGACGGTTGTCCTACCAGCGAGGGAGGTGATACAAAAGCTGTAACGTAATAATTCTCCCTGTATATTCACAGAATCATTCTGTCAAATGGTAATTTGATCTATATTTTCAGTGACTTCTGTGTCCTCTGTGGTTAAATATTAAACCATTGAACCCACTGACACTGAATTTAACTTTAAACTCTGTGAACTCTGTGAACTTTACGGCAAGGGTGAACTATTACACAGGACCTTAAATATCACTTACCGTAAGGATAAATGTCTCTCCACAGCATCAGAGAAATTTTTATCCATTGTAAAGGAAACAGTCATGCCAAACGTTCGACCTAAAGGGGATGAGAAGCGGTGCTGTGCTTGGTAGAATACATGAAAATGAGTCTCTATCGGTGATCAGTAGGGATATTTTCAAAAGGTTACGATTTTTCTGATTTTTGTGTTAATATTTCTACAGGTTAAAAAATTATAAAAGGGGTGTTTGACTCCGTGGGACGAGACCTCAAACCAGAGTCCTTAACCCCTATTAATTTCATAATTTCTTATATTAATATATTCTATATACCTAAAATATGTCAAGAAAAAAATGGACAGCAAACAATGAGAGTTATTAAAGAGACCAGAACAATAAAACTGCCTGATGATTCAACGTATCGTTTTTTTATACAAATATGGTATAGCATGGTTCATCGCAACTCTCTGGACTCACACCGCATTAGATGTATGAATTCCTTTAATATTTTGCGTGAGCTCAATGATCTTATTGCAAAACAAAATCTACTTAATATAAAAGACGACATAAAGAGAGTGTCTGAAGAGACCATAAATATTTTAGAAAGGGATAAGATTATACATAGATATTTTAGTCATAATTTTCAACGAGTTAAACCATTATTGCAAGATGTCATTAAAAAGGAAATTTCCAAAGGAATGAAAAAAGAGCGATCCTCAACTCTTCTTGCTTACTATTTAAAAGATTTTATTATTGATTTAAAGGAAAGATATAAAACAAGTATTCTTTCTGAACTTGAAAAAGCTGTTTTTGAAAGCAAATCAGAAGAAGATATTTTCGGATAGATCGGAAGAGCACACGTCTGAACTCCAGTCACATTCCTTTATCTCGTATGCCGTCTTT
>CAJVYE010000110.1 GCA_913009285.1 uncultured Nitrospirota bacterium
GAGGTATTTGCATAGGTTAATCACGAAACATTTTGCAAATAGAGCGCCAAGCAGTGCCAAATAGAGTATTCTTCATATTCTCCGTAGAACAGCACTGTGTATTCTTCTATTCTACTTAGAGCTGATTCAAACTTCACAGCATCGGCAATTACATAGGCATCAGCATCATCTGATAAGGTCACATTCTCTTCATCATTATCAGCAAAGTCATAAGTCCCCAGACTCACCCATTGATCACCATTTATCGTTTGATCTACCAGGACTGTATCAGATTCACCATCATGGTTGATAGTAAATGGTGCATTGGTGGCATGGTTCGAAGATGCAGCATACCAGACAAATACCTCATAAGACCCAGGACCACCAGTCAATTCAGCATCCCACATAGCTATCTTACTACCAGTGCCACCAGCAGCTTCCAGGTAGTTACTACCATAGAAACCAGAGGTTGCAGCAGATGTAGCCCAGATGCCTACCATACTAAAGTTATAATCAGCATTATCAACGATACCGTCCAATTGCGATGCTGAACAACCATATTGATCTACTGGCTCACCAGCAGGTGTATTAGGACACTGATCCAGAGTATCCGGTACACCATCACCATCACTATCAACAATGAGAACTGTGACGTCTATAGTTACATCACCATACAGACCACTATTGTCAGTAACCCTTACTACAAAGCTGTCGGAACCCATGAACCCGGTATTCGGCGTATAGGTCGCCAGTCCGTTAGCATCCACAGAGGCTGACCCATTTGTTGGCTCAATTTGAATAGCATAGGTACAAGTATCGCCAGTATCGGGATCGTTGGGGCTGAACTGACTCATCCCTTCGGTGCCTTCTTGAGTAACGACAGGATTGGGATCCGCAGTCGGAACAGGAGGTTTATTAGCTGCATTAACTACGACATCTATAGTTAGATCGCTATATAGACCTCCATTGTCAGTAACTCTTACTACAAAGCTGTCGGAACCTATGAACCCTGTATTCGGTGTATAGCTCGCCAGTCCGTTAGCATCCACAGAGACTAATCCATTTGTTGATTCAGTTTGGATAGTATAGGTATGGGTATTGCCAGCATTGGGATCGTTAGGACTTAGCTGACTCGTCTCTTTGGCGCCCTCTTGAGTTACGATAGGATTGGGATCCGCAGTTGGAACTGGCAGATTATTAATCGCAGGAGTAAAAATGCCCCAGGCAGTCACCTCAACTAAATCAACATTGGCATCTTCTAGTAAGTTGGAAATGTTCCCACGAAATCTAATCTGCAATTGGTCAATATCCTTTAAACTAGTATTCTCATTATGCCAGGTATCTTCTATATCTACATCCCCTTTTAAGATTGCCTGTACAAGCCAGGTAGTGCCCCCATCAATAGAAACATCAAAGGCTAAATATTCTCCTGTATCCAGTCCGCTTTCAATAAACCATGAAAAAGTAATGGAAACATTTGTTCTTCCCTGTAGGTCAATGGGAATGGAGGTCAGTTTTGCATCTGTAACTGAACCGTCAACTTCCGCTGAATATGAACCATCTATTGCCCGTTGAGTTGAACGGAACCAGCCATTCTGGTAGTCCCCGGTCCATAAACCGTTCCATTCACTCACATCAAAACTATCAGAAAATACGGTAATCTCGGATGACTCCACAATTATCAAAGGGGCAGGCGAAACTGGAACACCATCCATCGTAACCGCAAAGTGATTTTCACCTACTGCTCCAGGGGTAACTCCTACCCCAGAGGGCCAGATATCCACACCGTAAAATGAGCGAACCCAGGAACCTGTAGGAGGATTATACTGAACAGGGGAAACGCTCACCGAGACCAAGTTGCTTTGAGGAGCTACATTAGAAAATATCAATAGAGCGCTCCGGTCAAAACTCAAGCAATCCTCATAGTCAGGAGACTGAGCATTCACCAATACTACTTGATTTCTCAAATATGAGTTATTAGAATCTCCATCTTTAAAATTTGAGGAGGCCAAGTAAACCTTTACCTGATAGGTAAGGGAAGGATCTACATCAGCTTTTAATACCCAAGGCGTCGCACTATCACTATCTGACAGCCAGGCGCGGTCGGCGTAGATGGTATCACTGGGACTCTGATCATTGCGCCAGGCACCTCCACCTTCCCGATCAAATCCATAACCCAGAAAATCATTGTGAACCGAATTCCTGGCCGGTTTGTGGTAAGCATTATCCGGAGGAGCGAGGAATCGAGGCGTCCATGTAGGGTAGCCATAGTCAGCAAGCACTCCGTTGAGTCCGGGGTCCAGTAACATGGCCTGACCTCGCACATCGCCATAGTAGATACGCAGAGTGCCGCCGGCTGGCATTGGGACAAGCGGATCAAAACTTATGCTAATTGTTGTCCCCCAAGCGCTCACAGATGTGGGAGATGTCACACTTGGCCCTGGCTCAACAGTTATATACCCTGCCTGCGTACTGTCTATGGTTTGAGGCAATGTCCAGCCTGCCGGCACGATTACCTTGATGATTGTGGCAGAGCCTTCGCTCTGAATATCTATGACATAAGCGTCACTGTACCCCTTAAGAGCCGGAAGCCCGTCATTAGAAATCTTGCGAATCGTCGCCCGATCAGGTTCGATGAGGGTACCTATTAAGTATTTGGGCGCCGAACCGATATCAAGTGTAAAATTACCGCTCTTGGTAAAAAGAAAATCTCCATCCCGGCTGATAACCTCAACTTCACCTACACTCGTCAGGGTTACCTGACTGCTTCCTGACGACTCTAATGCCGGGTCAGCATCCCAGAGAATCGTGACCATAGTACCGTCTAGCTTGAGAAATCGGTAGCCGTGCTGAGTGTTTCCAAGCTGGAGGCGACTGAGAAATGCAGCCCCTTTCAATATCCCGGATCTCTTACTGCCATCCGTATAGTTCCCGCCTAAGGTATTAAGAGCCCACCAAGCTGGTTTTTCAAGGTCCGGGGGATCTGGTAGGGCATTCGGGGGAACTCCGGTGGTATCTCCATCATTCTTTATGATACCAGCGCTACCCCAATAGGTAGTCCAATCAGAAGAATAATCACCCCAGTCAGCTAAATGCTCTGACCAGCCTGCCCACACATAACCCAGTGTCAACTCGAGGATGGCTTGGCGCACCCGATAGTTCGCTTGCTGCTCAAAGGTAACCACATCATATCCTGTACTACCAGGAGTAGCATAAGTGGAATAAGGCGTCTGCACCATACCAACAGGGGTGGTATTAGCCCAGGAAACACCATAATCCCGACCGACAAGATGATAAAGAGTTAAGGCATCAACCAATGTACCCGTAAAAGCATTAGTGCGAGGAACATATCCAGCATCGTGATCAGGCCCTCTGGTTCGAAACAAATGCGGTGATAGACCGTCGGTGAATACCTTTTTATAATTTTCAGCCTGCCATTTAAGTACTCGGCCCATCCATCCCCGATAAACATCATCACCGAAGTACACAAAGGCATCAGAAGGATCAAGACCTGCCTCCTTGTAGCCATCCTTGATACCGAGATAGCCTTGTCTGAGTAATTTAGGATAGGCTGTAGCCTTATAAGGTACTTGAAAATTGCCGTCAGAGGGTTCCTGATCAATTTGCCAGGCATCAATCTTATTATAATAATCTTTTGCTATTTTTTTCATGGTCTCATAGAAGGCAGTTTGAGCGGTATCATCGGCAGTAACAATCTTATTTTGCCATGCAGAGCCCCAGCTGGCGCCAATCATATTAGGATCAAGCACAATAGATATCCGGTAACCCAAATCTTTAAGGTAATTAATCTCCTCTGTGAGTTGATCCAGAGCACGGTAGGTATGGACAATATTACCACTTATGTCAACGGCCGGTGTTGCCTCTATATTTTCCCAGGCAACATAAAGGTTAGCCCAAGCACCCCCAGCCTGTTTCAGAGTGGTATCCAACTGAGCCCAACCATTGTTCATTGCTGGGTAATCTTGGAACATCAGCCAGTCGGTTGAAAAAAACTCTGTTGGATCGATATCAAGGCTCGGGCCAGTGGCATAGGTAATGGATTGAAACTGAAAAAAAAAACTGTTAATAATAGAAAAGTAATTGATATTTTTCTCATTTCATTCTCCCTCTTTTGTCCTTCAAGAAAAAATATAAACAAAAATAAAAAGAAAAATGGAAATACAAGACCTTTCTAACTTATTGTATAATAAATTATTATTATACAATAAAGTATTGTGTATTGTCAAAGGTGTCAAAGGGGATAACTGAGTCGAGTAGACGTAAGTATTACTCCTTACATATATCCGTATAAAAATGTAGGAAACCGCTTTTTTATAAAATCAAACAATTCCGCTGGAGGCGCCCGGGCTAGGCGTCACAGAATGTTAGGATGAGTGAAGAAAATAAAAGCCCTCCCTCCCCTTCTCGCAGAGATCCTTGGATCTCTGCGTGGAGCTGTATGGCCATGTAAACCACTTTCCAGGAACACGTTAATCCTTCCTACCGGAATATTCTCGCAAGCTACCTGAGGCTACTCATCATTTGTATTGCCACACCTCGTCAACACCAACGCTTAGCAGTTTTTGTCTGTGATTTTTTGAAGTTATGTCAAATAGAGCCTTCAGATTAAGTTTTATATTAATTTGATTTTATCGGTTTATCGGTCATTCATAGGATTTCTTCAAAGTATTTTTTTCTATTTATCGCCAGCCGGAAGATAAAACCACAGCCAGGATGGTGGAGGCCAAAAAAAATGGTGGACAGGGGATAACCGTTCATGCTATAATATTCGTACATGATAGTACATCAATAGTACATCATGCTATAGTCAGATACCTCCAGCAAAGCTGGAGGCTTGAATATGTGAACCGCTCAAAGCGGATTAAAAACCATGAGCCACCTAAAGGTGGCCGTTACTATTCAAACATGCATAACTGATCGAGTCTTCGATCT
>CAJVYE010000111.1 GCA_913009285.1 uncultured Nitrospirota bacterium
ATCACACAACGCTTGTGTTGTCTTTTTTTGTTTTATTTGTTCATTATTTTTTTTTTTTTTTTTTGTAATGATACGCCGACCACCGAGATCTACACTCTTTCCCTACACGACGCTCTTCCGATCTCCTTTCCACTTCCAAAACCGTATATCCATGTCCCTGAGGCCTCTTCTCTATAGTAAAGACTGCCTCAAATACACCTACCATTGGATAGGTTCTATTCTCTACGATCAACTCCTTCCCTAGATACATGAGGCCGCCACACTCAGCATAAACAGGAAGTCCATCTTGTACTGCCTGATAAAGGGAATCTCGAAAACTGATATTCTCTGATAGTCTCTGTGCCTGAGTTTCTGGAAAACCGCCACCTATGTAAAGAGCATCAAGAGATGGTAATTCTTTTTCACTCGTTGCCCTGATCTCTATTAATTTAGCTCCACGTTTCTCAAGCTCCTCCAGATTCTCTGGATAATAAAACTGGAAGGCATTATCTCTGATCACACCTATATGTAACTGCCTCGCTGCGCTGTTTGATTCAGCCTTTATTTCCCTCTTGACCTCATTCAACCGAGGAGCTCTCCTGGCTACCTCCCACAGCTTATCCAGATCTATATATCTCTCAGCCACATCAATTGCTCGGGTTATTGATCGCTCTATGCCAGGGTGTTCCACATACGGGATTAACCCCATATGTCTCTCTGGAAAATCACCCTCTCTTAGCTTTGGCACCACCCCTAATACAGGCAAATTGCAATAACGTTCTACTGCATTACGAATAACAGATTCATGCCGCTCCCCTGCAACCTTATTCAGTATTACACCCTTGATAGCCACATCTGGATCTAATCTCTGACATCCCAGGACCATTGCTGCAACCGTACTGCTAGCTTTAGTACAATCTACAATTAAAACTACCGGTGCTTGTAGTAACTTGGCCAATCTTGCGGTACTATAAGTCCCCTCTGAATCCACCCCATCATACAACCCTCGATTCCCTTCGATAACGGCCACATCATTGTGAATTACTCTCTCCAGAAAAGAACCCAGTATCTGCTCTTTTCTCATCATAAAAAGATCAAGGTTATAACACGGCTTACTTGCAACACAAGCTAACCACCCTGCATCTATGAAATCTGGTCCCTTCTTAAACGGGACAACCTTCATTCCCTTCTTCTGCCATGCCCCTATAATTCCTAATGTCAGTGTGGTCTTCCCTGCCGCACCACGTGTTGCTGCGATCACGACCCTTGGATAGGTATCAATCATTTTAAAGGAAAATAGCACCTCTTCTAAATATTTTTTACCCCCTTACTTAAACATTATAGGAATAAGGGAAATTACCCCACGCCTATATCTTCACTTATCAAGATTTTTAGAATTCCCATAAGTCTTTTATCCTTTAGGGAATAACATATCCTATTATCTTTTCTGACAAAATCGACCATCCCAGTGTTACGTAGGAGGGCAAGATTTTGTGAGACATTTGGCTGTCTACGTCCTAAAAATTCTGATAAATTCTTGACACATACCTCCTTGTATACTAACAAATGACATAATATCTCAAGCCTCGTAGGATTAGATAGAATCTTAAACAACTTTGCATTCTCTTTACAAACAGACTTTACATTATTACAAATCATCGTACTATCATTTCCCTTTGGCATTTTAGACCTCTTTTTAGACTTAGACCTCTGGTTTTATATTTGAGTGTTCGATATTCGAATGTAGGAATAATTTAATATACTTATATGCTAACAAAACGTAAAAATATTGTCAAGGATTTTTTTTAGATTAAATTTATGAAGAAAGGCTATAAAGCTAGTTTTGATTACCGTGTCAAGTGGGACAGGGCACAGAGAGATTTCCTCATCTCTTTAGAATTTAAGAACTTAGCTACGCTTTAGAAATTAGAATGTAAACTCTTTATTATCAATAAGTTGCAGAAATGCCGAGACGTTATTTACAACACAGGTGCTGATGGGTCTCTACCGCTATTTTTTCCTCCTTTAAATACTGTCTCTGTCTCTGCATCATCTCATCAAAGTCTACCTGATGACCGTCAAACTCCGGGCCATCAACACATACGAATCTTGTTTTCCCACCCACAGAGACCCTACATGCGCCACACATACCTGTACCATCAATCATGATGGTATTAAGACTAACAACAGTTTTAATCTTATAGGGTTCTGTCACTCGACAGACCATCTTCATCATAATTGGAGGGCCAATAGCCACCACCAGGTCAATGGGTATCTTCCTCTCTCCATCAATCAAATCCTTAAGCTCATCGGTTACAAAACCATGACGACCATAACTACCATCATCGGTCGTTATCAACAATTTGTCACTGGTAGCACTCATAAGGTCTTCATATATCAATATATCCTTTGTTTTGGCCCCGATTATTGATATGACGTTATTTCCAGCCCCTTTCATGGCCTGCGCAATAGGATGGAGAGGAGCTACGCCGATTCCACCACCTATACAGACTACTGTACCATATCTTTCGATATGTGTAGGGGTACCTAAAGGACCAGAAATATCCATGATAAAATCCCCTTTTTTGAGCTTCCCAAGGTCCATCGTAGTCTTCCCTACTTCCTGAAAGAGGAGATTTATGGTGCCATTACGGAGATCTTTATGGGCAATGGTCAGGGGGATACGCTCCCCATCCTCATCGATTCTAAGAATAACAAACTGACCTGCTTGCTGTTTTTCTGCTATCAGAGGAGCCATTATCTTGAATTCCTTTATCCCAGGCACCTCATCAGACCATACCTTTTTTTCTGTTATTTCATACATTTAAACAAATCCTCCAATTACCAAAGTGTAATCTTAATTAGTGTCTGACCGAAAACCTGTGTTTGAACCAAAACTGCCCAGGTACAAGGCGCATGAAAATTTTGTAACCGGAGTGTATTAAAATACATGAGGATTGCAAAATTTTCATTAAACGCAGTAGATGGGTAGTTTTCGTTCAAACACTAATTATTACCAACCTATAGCCTTATAGGCAAGATATTCATTTATAGCTGCAGCAACATTCCTCCCTGCTCCCATTGCAAGGATAACTGTAGCCGCACCTGTCACTATATCACCCCCAGCGAATACTCCTTTTTTACTGGTTCTACCGGTATTCTCGCTGTCAACAATGATATTTCCCCACTTATTTACCTTTAGCTCAGTGGTGGATGATGCTATCAAGGGATTTGATCCGCTCCCTATCGCCATCACAACAGCATTAGTCTCTATTTCAAATTCTGATCCCTTAATCGGGACAGGTCGTCTTCGTCCTGATTCATCAGGTTCTCCCAGTTCCATCTTTATGCATTCTATTGCCCTTACCCATCCATCCTTATCACCAATGATCCGTGTGGGGTTGGTAAGCATTCTGAACTGTACACCTTCCTCCTCGGCATGCTCTATCTCTTCCTTACGAGCTGGCATTTCATTGTGGGAACGTCTGTAAATGATATATGCATTATCGGCACCTAAACGGAGGGCTGTTCTGACAGAATCCATTGCTACATTCCCACCCCCTATTACAGAGACATTCTTCCATCTCTTGATCGGGGTATCATACTCTGGAAACTTGTATGCCTTCATCAGGTTTGACCGAGTGAGGTACTCATTTGCAGAGTAGACGCCGTTTAGGTTCTCCCCCGGAATATTCATGAACACCGGCAGACCAGCCCCGTTTGCCAGAAATACGGCATCATAACCGTCTTTCTCCATAAGTTCATCAACAGTCCTGATCCTCCCAACAACAAAGTTCATCTTAAATTCTACACCAAGCTTAGCAAGATAGTCCACCTCTCTCTGAACTATAGCCTTTGGTAGTCTGAATTCAGGTATCCCATATACCAATACCCCCCCTGCCTTATGTAGTGCCTCAAAGACTGTTGCATCATGTCCCATCTTTATCAGTTCCCCGGCGCATGTCAGACCGCCCGGCCCTGAACCGACAATAGCAACCTTTCTACCTGTCTTAGGGGGCATCTCAGGCATCTCAAATTTCCCATGCTCAGCCTCATAATCAGCCGCATAACGCTCCAGCCTTCCTATTGCCACAGGTTCCTCTTTCTTCCCAAGTATGCAAACTAGCTCGCACTGATCTTCCTGAGGACAAACCCTTCCGCAAATCGCAGGCAAGAAGTTGTCTTTCTTCATGATCTGTGCTGCCTCGAGAATATTCCCCTCATAGATCTTTTTTATAAACAAAGGTATATTTATCCTCACGGGACACCCGTCTATACAGAAAGGCTTCTTGCATTGAATGCATCTACTACTCTCCAGTTTGGCTAATTCTTCAGTATAGCCATATGGTACTTCATCGAAATTTCTGGCCCTTACTGCAGGATCCTGCAACGGCATAGGCTGCCTTGGTATCTTGGGCCTTTTTTCCTTCTTCTCAGGTTTTTTCCCTTCCTCTTTTGGTGATGTCATCTTATTTTCTCCTTACTTAACTCCTTACTTAACTACACCTTAACATATATTACTATAACATAGCACATTTTATATTAAGCTATAAATGCTTCATTGTCAATAGGTATTTATTCTTCTATTATACCCTGTCTTTATAACTTTGCCATTCTCCAGAATTTTTCGCCTATACCAATATAATAGAAGGGATTAGGATAAAGACCAAAGCAAGTAAATTTTTCTCTTGACAAGATATAAGTAGGATGTTAACCTTAACCAAGAAATAGGGTAATTATATATTTTTATTAAGTTTCATGAAGAAAAGAAAAAAATTTTTCTCTTGACAAAAAAATATAAAATAGTATTATGAACCTTGCTTTAAAAAAGATAATGATCTTTGAAAACTAAATAGAGTGCATTATAGATTTGTGAGGGTTCACATCAATTTCACAGTTTGAACAAAAGATTTAAAAACAGGAGAGTTTGATCCTGGCTCAGAA
>CAJVYE010000112.1 GCA_913009285.1 uncultured Nitrospirota bacterium
TGACAAGCCTATTGAGACATCGAATCTCAGCAAAACAGAGAGGGAGAACCTGATAATAAAGGTGAGGGAAATAATTGTAGCTAATTATGATTCTACTGCAAAAGCCTCAAAAAACATGGTAGCTGCAACCTAAGGGACTGTAAAATAATAACTTTTACAGTCCCTAAAGGTTGCAGCTACCAATTTCGGGGTTTTTGCAGCGAAATCAATTATCTCCCATAATATTTAGTACAAATTCATCTCCAATTTAAAAGCCTTTGTATTTAGGGTTGCGGATTACGAGTTATGGGTTAAAACTCGCAATTTCTAACTTGAGGGATTATTTTAATAGTATGGATCTTCGAAAACAGATTGAAAGACTTAACAAGATAGGTATTGCTCTGTCGAGTGAGACAAACCTGAGGGCCCTTCTGGAACTGATACTGCGGGAGGCACGTGGGTTTACCGATTCTGATGCTGGAAGCCTCTATATAAAAGAGGAGGACAAATTAAGCTTTGAGGTTACCCAGAATGATACACTTGATAGTAGGGGAGGGAGGGATAAGGAGGTATTCAAACCATTCCCTCTTCCCATGACAAAGAAGAGCATAGCAGGTTATGTAGCAAAAACAGGGAAAATCCTTAATATAGAAGATGTTTATGAAATACCGGCTACAGAAGAATATAGCTTTTATCCAAATTTTGATAAAAGGAACAATTATCGTACAAAATCCATGTTACTAGTTCCGATGATGGATCATGAGGAGGAGATTATAGGTGTACTTCAACTCATTAATTCTATCTCCAAATCTGGTCAGGTTATCTCCTTTGATAAAGAATACGAGGATCTTGTATCATCCTTAGCCTCCCAAGCCGCAGTTGCAATCAGAAATGTGAGGTTGATAGATGAGATCAAAAAACTCTTTGAATCCCTCGTCCACTATTCTGCCTCTGCTATTGATGCAAGGAGCCCACACACTGCCGGGCATTCGAGGAGGGTATCTCAACTTGCAGTAAGGGTAGCCAGGGCCATAAATAACCAAAATAACGGCCATTTTGCCGATGTCTTCTTTAGCGAGGCCGAGCTAGAGGAGCTCAGTTACACTGCATGGCTTCATGATATAGGAAAGATCGGGGTCAGGGAGTTTGTGCTCGAAAAGGCTAACAAACTCTCCGATGATAGGATTGATAGTATCGTGAACAGGTTTGCCCTAATAAAGAGTGGTATTGAAAAGAGATTTATGGAGAAGAAGACAAGATTTATAGAGAGCGGAAAAAAGGATGAGAAATACCTGAAAGAGATAGAAGAAGAGATGAAGAGAGATATGAAGGGGTTTGATGAGGATATAGAATTTTTAATCAGGATCAACAAGGCCAATTTTACGAGTGATGAAGATATAAAGAGATTAGATAATATCTCAAAAAAGAGATATCTAAATTCAAGTGATAAGGAGGAATACTACCTAACAGAATTTGAGTATAAGAATCTATCAGTAAGAAAAGGGAATCTGACACCTGAGGAGTATAAGATTATCCAATCCCATGTTATGTATACCATTAATATCCTTAACAATATACCGTTTCCTAAAAACCTGAGAAATGTTCCATTGTTCGCAGCTGCACACCATGAGATGCTAAATGGCACAGGCTATCCCAGGGGATTGAAAGGTAAGGAAATCCCTCGTCAGGCAAGGATACTTTGTATAGTAGATATCTTCGATGCCCTGACGGCTGGGGACAGACCCTACAGACCATCTATTCCACTTGATAAGGCGTTGGGCATATTGAGGGCCGAGGCAAAAGATAATCGTCTTGATACTATTATCGTAGAATTCTTCATAAGTGAGAGATTATATGAAGATGATGAAGATGAGGTGCATAATGATCAAGGATTATAATGGGATAAGGCCAAAGATTGATGAGACTGCTTTTATAGAGGAGAGTGCACAGATAATTGGGGATGTAGAAATAGGAAAATACTCAAGTATATGGTTTAATGCGGTGGTGCGGGGTGATGTGAATTATATAAAGATAGGGGAGAGGGCGAACATCCAGGATGGAAGTCTCCTCCATGTGACAAGGGGGATCTATCCTCTATTTGTTGGAGATGAAGTGACTATTGCCCATGGCGTCACACTCCATGGATGTCGTATCAGATCAAAATCAATAATTGCGATGGGTGCCATTGTCATGGATGGTGCACAGGTGGGAGAGGAGTCGATTATTGGAGCTGGTTCAGTGGTAGTTGAGAATACCAGGATCCCCTCAGGCTGGCTGGCCATAGGAATACCTGCAAAGCCTAAAAGGAGGCTGACTAATAAGGATTTAAAGTGGATAACAGAATCAGCCAAGAACTATGTGGAGTATATGGAGACATATAAGAGGATGTAGGCCTCTAATTATATTTAGGGAATCCCTAACTTGTTAACCAACGGGAATAATTCGTTGTCTTCTTTTTCTATCCTTTTGAAAAGTGCGTCAAATATGCCCTTGGTTTCTTTGTTAAATTCAACAGGGGCATTTTGAATTGCGGTTGGACTTGGCCACTTTTTTGTATATTCTCTGAATACTTTGTTAAATCCACCCATTTCGTCAATAAACCTCTTTGCTATTGAGTTTACATTGGCATCTTTATGAGCAAGGAGTCTAGGATAGAGTGCATCATCCTCCATTGACAAATGGACATTTAATTTTCCCACCAATGTTGATAACAAGCTACGAATAACACCTGCATCCTTTGCAATTTGGTCAGGTTTCAACAAAGATGATATCTCTGTGGCAACCTGTAATATCTCCTTGTGTTGTCTTCTAAAATTTTCTATTTCTCCCATCTTAATGTCTCCTCCTAATCACTAACGACTCAGGGTTCTTCACTTTGGCATTGACATAATGAGTATTTCTTTTTAATATATATCATAGCGTGGCATAGCCGCAACCAAATATCTAAACAAGGATTAAAACATTTAAAAACTTTTGTAACCGTTCACGGTTTGAAATTGGAAATTGGAAATTTGTGTTATCATATTTTTTTGCTGTTGATAAACGCATTCAACTTTGGACCAAGTTTTTCAATTACTATTTGGTATTTTGATTTTTTTCTAATTTCTAATTTCCAATTTCAGTGTTCTGTGAACGCTTACAAATTTTTTGATAGCGTAACTAAATTGAATTAAGGATTTAACTGTGTTAGGTGTAACAAAACTCTTATGCGGGATAACAACCCCTTCTGATGCCCTGAGGTATGGTAGAGATTTATCGAGGTTGCCATCCGAACCCTTGTCCTACAAGGAGAAAAGGCCGATTGTTGTCTGGAATATGATCAGGCGCTGCAATTTAAAATGTATTCATTGCTATTCTGAATCAAAGGATAGGGACTATCCAGGAGAGCTGACTACTGAAGAGGGAAAGGAATTAATAGAGGATCTGGCAAATTTTAATGTCCCGAGCATCCTTTTCTCAGGAGGAGAGCCCCTTATAAGGAAGGATCTCTTTGAATTGGCAAGATTTGCTATTGAAAGGGGTGTAAGGGCAGTGATCTCCACCAATGGGACCCTTATCACACCCTCTGTGGCCAGGGAGATAAAGGAGATAGGTGTTTCTTATGTAGGAATTAGCCTGGATGGGCTGGAGGGGACAAATGATAGGTTCAGGGGTAAGAAAGGTGCCTTTAAGGAGGCCCTAAGAGGTATAAGACATTGCTCTGATGCCGGAGTTAAGGTCGGTCTGAGGTTTACTTTAAACAGTTACAATTATAATGACCTTCCTGCTATACTCGATCTCCTCGAAAATGAGAATATTCCCCGTTGCTGTGTCTACCATCTTGTATACTCAGGCCGTGGAAGTAAATTGATCAAGGCAGATATCTCTCACGAAGAGACACGGCATGCCGTGGATATAATATTCGATAAGACAAAGTATTTTCATTCCAGGGGGATGACAAAGGAGATATTGACAGTAGATAATCATACCAATGCTGTATATCTATATCTGAAGATAAAGAAGGAACAGCCTGAACGCGCTGAAGAGGTATTAAGACTCTTAAGATGGAATGGTGGGGCCAGTTCAGGTATAGGGATAGCAAATGTTGATAATCTTGGGAATGTACATGCAAATCAATTCTGGAAGCACTATTCCTTTGGAAATGTAAAGGAGAGGAGATTCAGCGAGATATGGATGGACATATCTGATCCCCTTATGGCAGGGTTAAAGGACAGAAAGGGACTCTTGAAAGGGCGCTGTTCTCGATGCAAATATCTTGATATCTGTAACGGAAATTTCAGGGTGAGGGCAGAGGCAGTTACAGGTGATGTATGGGAATCTGATCCTGCCTGTTATCTAACCGATGAAGAGATTGGGATATAGCTGATAGCTCATAGCTCATTGTATTGGAATGATATTTTTTATAATTAAATTTATCATTTATAAACCTCATTGTAAAAAGGATTTTGACAATGAACCTTTCTTCTATTTTCCCATAATCCATTATTCCAAATAACTATGAGCTATGAACCATCAGCTATGAGCTATCAGCTACGAGACGTTAATCAATGAACAATAGAGGTTTTGATAAGGGAATAAAGAGGGATTTTTCAAGATCGCCTCTACTTACCTTCTGGGAGGTCACCAGGGCATGTGATCTTGTATGTGTACACTGTAGGGCAGAGGCCCAACCAGATAGGGACCCGGGAGAGCTGACTACCCAGGAAGGAATTGAACTGATTGATAGTATACTGGGGTTTGGAGATCCTCTCCCCATACTTGTTCTTACAGGTGGGGATCCCCTGAAGAGGGAAGATCGGAAGAGCGTCGTGTAGGGAAAGAGTGTAGATCTCGGTGGTCGCCGGATCATTAACAAAAAAAAGAAAAAGAAAAAAGATCGGAAGAGCGAAGTGTAGGGAACGTGGTAGGAGCGAGACAATACGTGAGTCATAACATATGA
>CAJVYE010000113.1 GCA_913009285.1 uncultured Nitrospirota bacterium
GTTTCCCTTGGACTTACTCATCTTCTTACCCTCAGCATCTCTTACCAGGGCATGTATATAGACATCTCTAAACGGTACATCCTTCATGAACCTTAATCCTAACATGATCATCCTTGCCACCCAGAAGAAGAGGATATCAAAACTGGTTACAAGGACGGATGTGGGGTAGAAGAGTCTTAATTCTTGTGTCTTATCAGGCCATCCAAGGGTTGAGAATGGCCAAAGTGCAGAGCTAAACCATGTATCGAGAACATCTGTCTCCTGTTCTATGTTACTCCCCCCGCACTTTACACACCTCTCTGGATCTTTCCTCGATACAGTTATCCCTTTACAATCAAGGCAGTTCCATGCGGGAATCTGATGTCCCCACCAGATCTGACGTGAGATACACCAATCCTTGATATTCCTCATCCATTCAAAATAGGTATTCTCCCATCCCCCCGGTATAATCCTTATCCTCCCGTTCCTGACAGCCTCGATTGCAGGCTCAGCTAACGGTTTCACCTTTACAAACCACTGTTTTGAAAGGGTTGGTTCAATGATAGTCTTGCACCTATAACAGTGACCTATTGAGTGGAGATAATCTTCGATTTTTACCAGATACTTCTCCTCTTTAAGCCTCTTTACCAACTCCTTCCTACACTCGAAACGATCCATCCCTTTATATATACCGGTCTCTTCATTCATTGTCCCATCATTATTTATCACCCTTAATTGAGGCAGGTTATGTCGACGTCCTATCTCAAAATCGTTCGGATCATGTGCAGGCGTAATCTTTAATATCCCTGTACCGAATGATTCATCAACGTACTCATCAGCAATTATAGGGATCTCCCGGTTAGCTACAGGGAGGAATACGCTCCTTCCTATCAGGGATGTGTACCTATTATCACCAGGGTTAACAGCAACCGCTGTATCACCGAGCATCGTTTCTGGACGGGTGGTAGCTATCGTCAGGTAGTCAGTGGATGGACGTTTTTCACCTTTAATCATAAGGGGATATTTGATGTAATAAAGATTTCCTTTTTTCTCTTCATGCTCCACCTCCAGATCCGAGAGGGCGGTATGACACCTGGGACACAAGTTGATAATATAATCACCTTTATAGATAAGCCCATCTTCATAGAGACTCACGAATACCTCTCTTGTTGCAATAGAGAGCCCCTTGTCCATTGTGAATCTCTCTCTCTCCCAATCACATGAGGATCCAAGCTTCTTTAACTGCCTTATGATCGTCCCCCCTGATTCCTCCTTCCACTTCCATACCCTCTCGATAAACCTTTCCCTTCCCAATTCATGTCTATTCTTTCCTTCTTCCATGAGCTGTTTTTCTACTACATTCTGGGTAGCTATACCTGCATGGTCTATCCCTGGCATCCATAAGGTATTGAATCTATCCATCCTCTTCCACCTGATCAGAATATCCTGGAGTGTATTGTTCAGTGCATGCCCTATATGGAGGGATCCGGTTATATTCGGAGGAGGGATGACAATACAGTATCTCTTTTTGTTGTCTGATCTCTCATCAGCATGAAAGAATCCCTTCTCCATCCAGTAGTTATACCACTTATTCTCCACTATGCCGGGATCATACCTTTTATTTAAACTTATCTTATCCAATTTTGTTATACCTCTACCTTATCTTTCCGATTTCCTCTCGGATAAGTTTTCTGGCAAGATTCGGGACTACCTCTCTTGCAATCTCCCTTACTGTAGTTAATATCTCTTCTGACAGATCTGACACTGTCTTCTCAACCGCCTCTTTTAATACATTTTCAGCGACTGTATGAACATATGACTCTATCACCCCTTTAAGGTTGTTTTCCTCTCCTGTGGTCTCTATTGCTTCTTCTTCCTGAATAGCCTCAAATGCCATGGTTTTTCCCTCCTTAATTTTCATTTCTTCTTGTGTCTCCATTGCCTCCTCAACCTTCTCAGCTGCTTCTTCTGTATCCATGTCAGCCAAGAGGGCCTCTTTTTCTGCTGACTCTAATTCCTCTCCTTCTATCCCTTCTTTATTAAATTCAGCTAAAAGTTCCTCTTTTTCTTCTTCTTCAAGTTCCATTTCCTTTATATCTTTTTCTGCCTCATTCCCTTCTTCCATGGAGAAGTCTGGAATATCTGCCTCCTCCTTATCCTGGAACACCTCTCCGTCATCCGTGATCTCATCATCAGGTCGGAGTTTTAAAACTGCCTCCTCTTCAGGATTTATTTTTGATTCCCCTGATACATCTTCTACTGTATTGTCTATAATTTCCATTGCCTCCTCCTTAACTTCCTCCTCTTTTGTTTTTGCCTCACTGTTACCCCATTCCACTGTCTGAACCTCCTCTGACGGAGGGGAAGTACCCCCCCTAATCAATTCCCTGATCTTTTCTATTAGCTCCTCTGACCTGAAGGGTTTGGAGATATAACCGTCTGAACGCGCTAAATCATACTTTTCCTTATCAATCTCACCTAAACCTGTAAGAAGTAAGATAGGGATTGAACGGTATTCTAGTGTGTCCTTTAGTCTTGCGCAAAGTTCAAAGCCATTGATCCCCGGCATATCAACATCTGCAATAATAATATCAGGCCTGCTTTCCTTGACCTTTTCCAGTGCACCAAATCCGTCTTCTACAGTAGTGACCTCTATATCCTCATTTTCAAACGCCATCTCTACTACTCTCTGTATAGTAACACTATCATCCGCTAATAAAAGCTTTTTAGACATAATTAGGTCCCTCACTTCTATTTGTTAGTATAATATAATATATATAGTCTAAATAGTCTAATTTTTCTAACCATCTTATATCATATAATTATATGTAAAGCAATAATGTTAAGTAAGCGTTCACAGAACTCTGAAATTTGAAATTGGAAATTAGGTAATAGTTCAGCCATAATTTTAATCCTTAAAAAGCATAATACGTTACCACGGATATTCCGTGTCTTTCCGTGGTGAATTATTACGATAACACAAATTTCTAATTTCTAATTTCCAATTTCAAACCGTGAACGGTTACATATTAAGAAGAAGGGATGATCTTACCAGGATTCATTATATTATTCGGATCGAGCACCCCCTTTATCCGCCTCATAACCTCTATACCTGTCAACCCTACCTCTTCCCCGATAAATGGTTTCTTGGTGATCCCCACGCCATGCTCACCTGAGAGTGTTCCTCCTAACTCTAAGGTTGCCCTGAATATCTCCTTTACAACCTTTTCTGCACGTTCCATCTCATCGCTATCATCTTTGTCTATCATTATATTCACATGAATATTTCCATCCCCTGCATGACCGAAATTGGCGATTGTGAGATTATATCTATTCCCTATATCCCTAACCCTCTTTATAATATCTGGCACCTTACTCCTTGGGACAGTTATATCTTCGTTGATCTTTATTTTATTGAGACGTCCTAAGGCTGGAGAGACAGCCCTCCTCGCGGTCCAGAGAGCCTCTCTGTCCTTTTCATCTCTGGCAATCCTTATCTCAGAAGCCCCGCCTTTATGGCATATCGCTGCAACCCTCTCTATATCTCTGTCTACAACCACTTTGTCACCATCAACCTCTACTAAGAGGAGTGCCTCCGCTTCTGTGGGTAACCCCATCTTTAAATAATCCTCTACACAACAGACTGTGGTCTGATCCATAAATTCCAGGGTTGAGGGGATGATTCTGCAACCTATAATATCTACAACAGTGGCTGAGGCATTATCTATCTGTGGGAAGATTGCTATGAGTGTCCTTATCGATTCCGGGAGGGGTATCAGTTTCAATATTATCCTGGTAATAACTCCTAGAGTCCCTTCAGAGCCTATTATAAGTTTGGTTAGGTCATACCCAACTACTCCCTTCATGGTTCTTACACCTGTATTTAATATCTCACCTGTAGGGAGTACAACCTCCAACCCGAGAACATAATCCTTTGTTACCCCATATTTAACCCCTCTAGGGCCTCCTGAACACATTGCAGCGTTTCCACCAAGTGTGGAGATTTTGAGACTTGATGGGTCCGGGGGATAGAATAGTCCTATCCTCTCAACCTCCTCCTGAAGCCTGTATGTTATCACACCTGGTTCGACTACAGCAATGAGGTTTTCAGTATCTATCTCCAGGATCCTGTTCATCCTTGTAAGTACAAGTGATATTCCTCCCTCTACAGCGAGCGAACCACCAACGAAACCTGTACCTGCACCCCTTGGGATGACAGGTATCCTGTCTCTGTTTGCCACTTTGATTATCCTGGATATTTCTTCTGAGGTATTTGGTCTTACTACAATGTCTGGGAGATATCTTTGTTTAGTTGCATCATAGGAATAGCAAATCCTATCCTCCATAGATAAGAGGCAGTGATCCTTACCAACAATTCTCTCAATCTCCTTTACAAGGCCCTTTGTTAACATCTGATATAGATTTTCATTGTTTGAACACAAGGATAGAAAAGTCATCAAATAAGCATGGAATGGGAGGTAAACAGCTTGACCGGATAGAATTTTCCATAGCTTTGGGCACAGACATATTGAAATATTTCTGTGGTCAAAGCTATTGAAGCAACGCCGCCTGTGGTGCTGATTTCAAGTATTATGACGGTTTCAATTGCATTATTTGGGTTAAAGTAAATCTTTTCGCAGGCTAAAGCCTGCGGCTGCCAATTTCGGGTTTTTTTACACTAGAGACAAGTTTATAAGACATTCTTCTCTCGAGAGACAAGATTAGTAAAAAACCTCATCTCTCGAGAGGGAAACACTTACTTTTCTATCAATCAGAGAGATAAATTCAGATTGTAGCAAGGTAGTTTAACGTCATACCCGGGACTATCTAAGATCGGAAGAGCGTCGTGTAGGGAAAGAGTGTAGATCTCGGTGGTCGCCGTAGCATTAAAACAAACACAAGCC
>CAJVYE010000114.1 GCA_913009285.1 uncultured Nitrospirota bacterium
TTATAAGGGGTAAGGAATATAGCCCTGCTGAAATATCGGCAATGATTTTACAGAAGATGAAACAGACTGCAGAGGATTATCTTGGAGAAAAGATTACAGATGCAGTTATAACAGTTCCTGCACATTTTAATGATAGCCAGCGCCAGGCCACAAAGGATGCAGGGAAGATTGCTGGCTTGAATGTTCTGAGGATAATCAATGAGCCAACAGCAGCATCCCTTGCTTATGGACTGGATAAGAAGAAGGATGAAAAGATCGCTGTATATGACCTGGGAGGAGGGACATTCGATATATCAATCCTTGAACTGGGAGATGGAGTGTTTGAAGTCAAATCGACAAATGGTGATACCTATCTGGGAGGGGATGATTTTGATGAGAGGATAATTAATTGGCTGGCTGATGAGTTTAAAAAGGATCAAGGCATTGATCTCAGAGGAGATAAAATGGCCCTCCAGAGATTAAAAGAGGGGGCGGAAAAGGCAAAATGCGAGCTTTCATCCTCTATGCAGACAGATATCAATCTACCATTTATTACTGCTGATGCCAGTGGACCCAAGCATCTGAATATAACACTATCAAGGGCAAAGTTAGAGCAGATGGAAGATGACCTTATAGAAAAGACAATTGCACCGTGCAGAATCGCGCTTAAGGATGCTGGATTACAGCCAAAGGATATAGATGAGGTGATCATGGTTGGTGGTCAGACCAGAATGCCGATGGTTCAGACCAGGGTAAAGGAGTTCTTTGGGAAGGAGCCTCATAAGGGGGTAAACCCTGATGAGGTTGTGGCGATTGGCGCTGCTATACAAGGAGGCGTTCTTACAGGGGATGTAAAGGATATACTCCTTTTAGATGTTACACCTTTATCATTAGGGATCGAGACCCTTGGTGGGGTTGCTACCAAGCTTATTGAGAGGAATACCACCATACCCACTAAGAAGACTCAGATGTTCTCTACCGCGGCTGACCATCAGACTGCTGTCAGTATCCATGTGGTTCAGGGTGAACGTGAGATAGCTGCTGCTAACAAGACTATGGGGAGGTTTGATCTTGTGGGAATTCCAGCAGCGCCAAGGGGTGTACCGCAGATAGAGGTGGCATTCGATATAGATGCCAATGGAATAGTCCATGTCTCTGCAAAGGATCTCGCTACTGGCAAGGAACAGTCTATAAAGATAACCGCATCGAGTGGTCTCTCTCAGGAAGAGATAGATACGATGGTAAAAGAGGCAGAGGTGCACGCAGAGGAGGACAGGAAAAAGAAGGAGCTGATAGATACCCATAATCAGGCAGATAGTCTTGTATATACCACAGAGAAGACCTTATCAGAGTATAAAGATAAGATAGATGAGAATGAGATAAGGAATATAGAGGCAGCAGTTGAGGAGCTTAAAAAGGTAAAGGATAGTAATAATATCGAAGAGATCAAAAGTAAGATAGAAGAGGTTACAAAGGCATCACACAAACTGGCAGAGGCGATGTATGCAAAGACAAAACAGGAAGAGCAAGCACAAGGGGATCAAAAGGCCCAAGGTGGTGAAGAAAAGTCAAAAGACAAAGATGATGATGTTGTGGATGCTGATTTTGAAGAGGCTGATGGGAAATAGCTATTTTCTGAACGAAAACTACCCATCTACCGCGTTTAATGAAAATTTTGTAACCGGAGTGTATTAAAATACATGAGGATTACAAAATTTTCATGCGCCTTGTACCTCGGCAGTTTTGGTTCAGAAAATAGTCTTCGGTCAGGCTGTAAGGGGGGATTTAATAATTGAGCAAACGTGATTACTACGAGGTACTTGGTGTACACAAAAATGCCAGTGAGGTCGAGATAAAGAAGGCCTATCGAAGATTGGCATTAAAATATCACCCTGATAAAAACCAGGGTGACAAGGATTCTGAAGAAAATTTCAAGGAGGCCTCAGAGGCATACGAGATTCTTAGTGATCCTCAGAAGAGACTCCAGTATGATCAGTTCGGTCATAGTATGGGCAATGTTGGTGGGTTCAGCAATGGGGGGGGAGGATTCAGCGATATATTTGAGGATATATTTGGTGATTTCTTTGGGGGCACAACCACAAAGAGTAGGACCTATGTAGAGAGGGGAAGTGACCTTCGTTACAATCTGGAGATCTCCTTTGAAGAGGCAGCTCTTGGTGTAGAGACGAAAATCAAGTTCCCTAGGATGGAGACCTGTCCCTCCTGTTATGGCAGCGGCGCTAAGAGAGGAACAGATCCTATCATCTGTCCAACCTGTAGCGGAAGTGGACAGGTAAAATTTCAGCAGGGGTTCTTTACCATAAGTAGGACATGCAATCAGTGCGGTGGAAAAGGGAGAATAGTTAGAGAAAAATGCCCTGACTGTACTGGCAGAGGAAAGGTACGTAAAGAGAGAACCCTTAGTGTAAAAATACCTCCCGGCGTTGAAGAGGGAATACGTCTTAAATTGAGCGGAGAGGGGGAAGCTGGAAGCTATGGAGGTCCTCCTGGTGATCTCTACGTGGTTCTCGGTATCAAAGAACATCCTATATTTAAGAGAGAAGGAACTGATATTATATGTGAGGTGCCTATAAGTTTTACACAGGCGGCCTTAGGAGGTGAGATCGAGGTTCCTACATTGGTAGGCAAGACAGCCCTTAAGATCCCTCCTGGAACACAGACAGGAAGGCTCTTTAAATTGAAAGGGAAGGGTATAGCAGATCTACATGGATATGGAATGGGGAATGAATTAGTAAAGGTTGTCATTGAGACACCAACAAGGCTTGATGCAAAACAGAGGGAACTACTAGAGGAATTTGCCAGGATTAGTGGTGAGGATGTGAACCCTTTGAGTAAGAGTTTTCTTAGTAAGGTAAAACATCTTTTTGGGTAGGAGGGATTAAATGGCAAAGTTACTTGTTGTATATTATTCACGTACAGGTAATACCGAAAAGATGGCTAAACTTATTGGTGAAGGGGTCAAAGAAGAAGGTGTAGAGGTTGAAGTAAAGAAGGTGGAGGATGTGAATGCAGAAGATTTGCTTGATTTTGACGGAATAATTATGGGATCTCCTACCTATTATGGTTCTATGGCAGCCGATCTCAAAAAGCTGTTAGACGATAGTGTGAAGTTCCATGGAAAGTTAGATGGCAAGGTAGGGGCGGCCTTCAGTTCCTCTGCAAATATAGGTGGTGGAAATGAGACGACCATTATGGATATACTAAAGGGATTTCTAATCCATGGTATGATAATACAGGGCGACCCCAAAGGAGACCATTATGGTCCTGTGGCCATTGGTTCGCCAGACAAGAGAAGCACCAAGGGATGCAAAAGGATGGGGCAAAGGGTGGCAGGGCTTGTAAAAGCCCTGAAATAAATTCCCTCTAAACGAGGCATTGCATACAAGTCTTCTATCATCTCCTATCCATATCACCTGTAATCATGGATTCAGTATCTTCAGATGTCAGGTGATCCCACGTGGTGTTTTTGTCAATCTTTTCTTATCATTTATGAACAAAAAAATCACAAGATAATTAGGGCCGTGCAAGGGGCTCTGGGGTTGGGAGTTTATTTATATCTGGTACTATCTGAGGGGGGGAAGGATAGTCTATATTACGTTTCAGTGAGGATTTTTCAATTTCCCACCGTCCCTTAAGGATATTGGTAGGTTCTGTTCCCTTAAAGACAAGGAAGCTATATCTTCCGTAATGAGGTAGTTTCCTGGCAAGTCCTGAGAGGGCCTCTGCTGTATCAGCTACTATCCATGTCATGGCAAAATCCGGATCAGCAGGTTGTCGGACTGAAAAGACAAAGCTGTGTCCCTCTATAGGGATCTCCTTTTCCATGATCCGAACACTTTTATCGTTTGCGACCACATCATAAGATGCAAGATTCTTGAGGCTCTGGGGACTAAGAGTGTTTTTCTTACCAAAGACCCAAACCGATTTTCCTTTCATAATATCCGTGGTTACTTCATTGTCAGAAATTATTTGCATATTACCATGGGCCTTTTTGGCCCATAAATCACCAATAGAACGATATGCCTTCAGCATTTTACTAGGGGCCGCAGAAGGAAGAACCATTAGAGATTGCCCGGCACCAAAGGTCTGACCAATAGAGGGAGGGATTTCTGTACGATCGAGTCTACGAAATATATCAAAGTTCGGATCCACAGAGACCCATACAGGTCGACTATGAAGTTGAAGATTCAGATAAGCAGATCTGCTATTTAGAGAGAGATTAAAGACTCTAGGACTCTCTTCGCCTTCAATAGAAATTGCCACGGGCACCTCCAGGGCATACGGTTTTCCCTCCTGAACCTGACTCACCATGATATGTGTAAAAAATATATCCCTTTTAATCACTACTTCAACCTTGCCCAATTTAAGGATTGGGGCACCAATCCTGTCTACCCACTGACGAAAAAATGTCCAGAGATACTCACCTGATACCTTTTCAAAGCTATTCCTCAGATCTAGGAATGAGGCCTGCTTCAGTTGGTAGTTGGAATAAAACCCCTGAAGTCCATTTGTAAAGATATTATCTCCTAGTTTTTTTCGAAGCATATGAAAGAGCATCATGGCTTTTCCGTATCCAACCGCTTCAGAAGCAGGGCTATAACGTCCCTTGAAGGCTGACAGAGGGAAATCCTTTTCCTTGCGGACATAATCCGTATATTTCTGAAGCATTGAATAGCGATATTCTGCCCCTTGGCCCTTTCCTTCCTTAAGTAGGTGTTCTGCCAGATAGACAGTCAGGCCCTCACACCAATTGCCGGTATCACTCCTTAGCAAGACCCCATTTCCCCACCAGTTATGGAGGATCAGATCGGAAGAGCGTCGTGTAGGGAAAGAGTGTAGAT
>CAJVYE010000115.1 GCA_913009285.1 uncultured Nitrospirota bacterium
TGTGTGCGAAAAGGCCCTCTAACATGCATTTTTTCATCTTTTCCTGTGTAATACTTTTTAGCTTTGGGGTCTGGTGGAAGGTCTATATACGATACTGAGTCAATTGCTTTTACATACCATAATATATACTCATGCAGGCCAACAATATATTTAGCTTTTGATCCGCCACCATAAGTTTTTTTCCATATTATTTGACCAATAAAATTCTCCTCCCCAAACACCTCATTCATCAAAAGCCGTAAATTATGCACTTCATTATCATCAATACTAACAAAAATAACCCCATCGTCCCGCAGTAAATTCCTTGCAAGAAACAACCTCGGATACATCATGGAAAGCCAGTTACTGTGATAATGTCCGTTGTCCTTGCTGTTTTTTCTGAACAAGCCTTCACGGGTTAGATAACCTGTTTCGTCCTTGTCGCCGATTCTGCTTAAATATTCTTCTTTAGTTTCTGAAAATTTATCGGGATAAATAAAGGTATCATTGCCCGTATTATAGGGCGGGTCAATGTATATCATCTTGATTTGGCCAAAGTAGGATTTCTGCAAGATTTTTAAAACTTCAAGATTTTCACCCTCAACAAAAATGTTCTCGGTTACATCAAAGTTAATGGATTCGTCTTTGGCCGGAACCAGCGTTGCAGTGGTGGGAGATTGTAAAACACGGAAAGCATCGGATTTTCCAGCCCAGTTTAAAACATAGCGTTCGTTTTTAAATTCTATATCATCACCCAAGGCTGCTTTTAGTTTTTCCCAATCAATTTTGTTTTCCGTAAATGCTTCGGGAATAATCTCCTTGAGCTTGTTCAGTTTATCGTCTGTAATATTCAATGACTTTCCATCCATTATGTTTTTATTCCTTATTTGCCATTGACAATTACCTTGGTTATACCTTATAGGAGAAAAAGATGTCAAGCAAAAAGGGGAAAATTTGCTCGATGAAGTGAAAGATATTATATGTTAACTTCTCAACAGAGAAGGTATTGCGGATAATATATTGAGCCAGGGATTCTCTTCCCTGCTCATCATCTCTTTTAACTTTTACCCCATTGTGTACGCTGAAGCCAGAATGTCTCCACTCCATAAGTTTATTTATTAAATCATCGTTTACCTTTCACCTAAGGGACTGTAAAAGTTATTATTTTACAGTCCCTAACACCTTTCAGGGCAAACGCAGGGGTCTGCTCCCTACTCCCACTCAATAGTACTAGGCGGTTTGGAGCTGATGTCGTATACTACACGGTTGATACCTTTTACCTCGTTTATGATCCTGTTAGAGATGATGCCAAGTAGGTCATAGGGGAGCCTTACCCAGTCTGCTGTCATACCATCCTTACTTGTCACAGCCCTTATCCCAACTACATTTTCATATGTCCTCTCATCACCCATAACCCCTACAGTCTTGACAGGAAGAAGCACAGCGAATGACTGCCATATCTCCCTGTAAAGCCCTCCCTTTTTGATCTCTTCCAGGACAATGGTATCCGCCTTTCGTAATATCTCGAGCCTCTCTTCTGTCACCTCTCCCAAAATCCGTATAGAGAGTCCTGGTCCTGGAAAGGGTTGACGCCATAATATATTGTCTGAGATATCTAACTCCTTGCCCAGAAGCCTCACCTCATCCTTGAAAAGTTCTCTGAGAGGTTCTATAAGTTTGAGGTTCATCACCTCTGGGAGGCCACCTACATTATGGTGACTCTTTATAGTTGCAGACGGCCCTTTAAAGGATACACTCTCAATGACATCCGGATAAAGTGTCCCCTGGGCCAGATATGCTATTTCACCAATCTTTCTTGCCTCTTCTTCAAAGACCTCAATGAACTCCTTACCCACTATCTTTCTCTTCTCCTCTGGATCCTCAATACTCTTTAATCTATCCGTGAATCTCTTCCTTGCATTGACATGGATAAGATTTATATGGAAATTTCTTTCGAATGTGCTTATTACAGCCTCTGCTTCTCCTTCTCTTAATAAGCCATTATCAACAAATATGCATGTCAGTTGATCACCAATCGCCTTATGGATAAGGAGAGCGACAACAGAGGAATCAACACCTCCACTTAATGCACAGATGACCTTTCCATCTCTGACCGTCTCTTTTATCCCCTCTATTGAGTACTCTGCAAATGATCTCATAGTCCATATCGGGGCACAGCCGCATATCTCATACAGGAAATTTTTCAGGATATCAGTGCCACGTGGGGTATGTATAACCTCAGGATGGAACTGAAGTCCAAAGAATTGCAATTCACTGTTCTCCATTACAGCAATCTTAGAGTTCTCTGTGTGACCAACTATGTGAAATCCTGCTGGCACACTCTCGATTCGATCTCCATGGCTCATCCAGACGGTTATTTGCTTATCTATCTCCTTGAACAGGGTAGAAGGGGTATCTATATAGAATTCTGCCCTCCCATACTCCCTCCTGACAGAGGATGCCACCTCACCACCAAGGAGATGTGTCATCAACTGCATACCATAGCAGATTCCAAGTATCGGTATCCCGAAATGAAATATCTCCTTATCGCAGATTGGTGCCCCTGGATCATATATACTAGAAGGTCCACCTGAGAGGATTATTCCTTTTGGCTTAAGACCCTTTATTGCTTTAATGGCAATATTATATGGGTGAATCTCGCAGTAGACCTTGCTGTCCCTTACCCTCCGTGCTATCAACTGGGTGTACTGAGAACCAAAATCGAGTATCAATACCTTTTCCTGATGGATATTCTTTCCCATATCACCCCACCTTATAGTTTGGAGCCTCCTTTGTTATTATTACATCATGTACATGGCTCTCCTGTAAACCGGCTGAGGTGATCTTGATAAACCTGGCCTTCTTTCTGAGCTCCTCAATATTTCCACAACCACAATACCCCATCCCTGCCCTCAAACCACCCATGAGTTGATGGACGGTAAAGGAAAGGGGCCCCTTGTAAGGTATCCTCCCCTCAACCCCTTCAGGAACAAGTTTTGTATCACTGAACTCATACTCCTGAAAATATCTATCTCTAGCCCCCTCTGACATAGCCTCAATAGAACCCATTCCCCTGTACTCCTTATAGCTCCTCCCCTGAAATAGTACCTTCTTACCAGGACTCTCCTCAGTACCTGCAAAGATACTTCCTATCATAACACTGCTCGCCCCTGCTGCAATTGCCTTGGTAATATCCCCTGAATGCTTGATACCACCATCAGCTATGATAGGTATACCATATTTGTCAGCTACTTCTGTACATTCAGCAATTGCTGTGAGCTGTGGAACACCCACTCCTGCTACTATTCGTGTGGTACATATAGATCCGGGTCCTATTCCCACCTTGACGGCATCCACACCTGCATCTATCAGATCCTTAGCCCCTTCCCGGGTAGCAACATTCCCACCTATGACCTGGGTATCAGGATATCCCTTTTTTATAGACCTTATCGTCTTAAGGACCATCTCTGCATGTCCATGGGCCGAGTCCACTACAATCACATCCACCCCGGCCTCTATGAGTGCCTTAACACGTTCCTCCCAGTCACCAGAGACCCCTACTGCTGCCCCAACCTTCAATCTCCCTAATGGATCCTTTGTCGAATTTGGAAACTTTTTCCTCTTTTCAATATCCTTTATAGTAATCAACCCTTTCAGGTTTCGATCTTTGTCCACTACCAATAATTTCTCTATACGATTCTCGTGGAGAAGTTTCTTAGATTCTTCTAAGGTTGTGCCCACAGGGACTGTAATCAAGTTATCCTTTGTCATTAACTCTGATACCTTCCTGTCAAGCCTTGTCTCAAAGCGAAGATCCCTATTCGTAAGGATACCCACTAACTTCTCATTATCAGTGATCGGGATCCCGGATATACTATACTTCTTCATGATATTCAGCGCCTCTTTTACCTTCTGATCAGGCCTCATGGTGACAGGATCAACGATCATACCACTAATTTCCCTCTTTACCTTATCTAACTCATTTAACTGTTCCTTAATAGTAAGGTTCCTGTGTATGATTCCTATCCCCCCCTCATGTGCAAGGGCAATCGCAAGACCTGCTTCACTAACAGTATCCATAGGTGCGCTTACTAGCGGGGTATTTATCTTTATGCCCCTGGTTAAGGGAGTAAAGATATTGACATCCCGTGGGTGGACAGATGATCTCGCAGGCACCAAAAGGACATCATCAAATGTAAGACATTCTCTTGGCATCTTTTCTAACATGATTCTACCTCCTCATAAATCTCTTTTTTATCTCATTCATATCAAAGAATAGCGCTATCGGTCGTCCGTGGGGACAGGTATATGGGAGCTCAGTCTCCTCCAAATCCCTCATCAGTGATCTTACCTGATCGAGTTTCAGATGCTGATTTGCCTTTATCGCCCCATGACACGCCATCAAAAGTATTATCTCCTCGGTTATCTCATCGAATGATTTTATCTGCTCAAGTTGTGAAAGCTTGTCTACTATATCGAGAAGTATCCTTGAATAGTCCTGTCCCACAAGGAGCGCAGGGACAGATCTGATAAGAAACCTGTTTTGGCCAAAATCCTCTACTTCAAGACCTATTTTCATTATATCATTGATATGCGATGCAAGGAGAAGATATTCTCCCCTAGACATCTCCACGCTGATAGGGACAAGGAGCTGCTGTATCTCTATACTTGACCTCTTTATATCCTTTATCAGCTTTTCATATAGCACCCTTTCATGGGCTGCATGCTGATCGACTATTATGATCCCATGAGAGCTCTCCATGACAATGAATGAATTGTCTATCTGCCCAACTGAATTAAACTGGGTAAATACCGAATCAGAAAGTGTAGAAGATCGGAAGAGCGTCGTGTAGGGAAAG
>CAJVYE010000116.1 GCA_913009285.1 uncultured Nitrospirota bacterium
ACGAGGTAAAGGAATGTGACTGGAGTTCAGACGTGTGCTCTTCCGATCTCTTTGGAGAGCAGGCTGTCTTGTGTGGTGGTGTGTCCGAATTGATCAGGGCAGGCTTTGATACCCTTGTAGAGGCTGGTTATCAACCAGAGGTGGCCTACTTTGAGTGTCTGCATGAGTTGAAGCTTATTGTTGACCTGCTCCATGAAGGTGGAATTACTAAGATGAGACATTCTATCAGTGATACAGCTCAGTATGGTGATATTACAAGGGGCTGTAGGGTTATCAGTGAGGAGACCCGCGATGAGATGCGTTTAATCCTTGAGGAGATACAGTCAGGGGAATTTGCAAGGGAGTGGATACTTGAGAATAAGGCAAACCGCCCTGTATTTAATGCACTGACCAAAAGAGATGCAGGACATACTATAGAGGTAATAGGAAAAGAACTCCGCAGTATGATGAAGTGGATTAAAAAATAATTAGTCATTAGTATTTCGTCGTTAGTATTTAGCTATTCACTAACGACTATTCACTATTCACTAATTTGAGGGGATTTTTGAGTGGAAGTGGAAGATAAAGGATTCAGAATACCAATAGCAAGGGAAGGATTCAGGTTTATCCTGCCATCTCTGGTATTGACAGTTCTATTCTTTTTTCTTCACCTCTCTATAATAGCAGGTGTCTTCGCTCTCTTGACACTATTTATAGTCTATTTCTTCCGTGATCCTGAGAGAGATATCCCAGATCAGTCAGATGCTGTTCTCTCTCCAGCCGATGGTAAGGTGATAAGTATTAGAGAGGTGGATGATCGTAATCTGTTAAACTCTAAGGGGATATGTATAAGTATATTTCTATCAATATTCAATGTTCATATCAATCGCTTTCCATGTTCCGGGAAGATAATAAAGAGGGCCTATAACCCTGGGATGTTTATATCTGCCTTCAGGGAAAAGGCATCTCTCTTGAATGAACAGAATAGTATCCTGATTGAGAATGGGGGTATCAAGGTAATCGTTAAACAGATTGCCGGTCTGATAGCGAGGAGGATCGTCTGTTGGGTAAAGGAAGGTGATTCCCTGAGACCCGGGGAGAGGTTTGGTCTTATCAGGTTTGGTTCAAGGGTGGATATAATCCTCCCATTAGATACAACAATATGTGTGAGTGTTGGTGACAAGGTTAAGGGGGGGGAGACAATTGTAGGAAGGACAAAGAGATGAAAATAAAAAAAGGTATCTATCTTATACCAAGTTTATTAACTACAGCAAACGTCTTTTGTGGTTTCTATGCCATAGTGGCCATAATTAATGATCAGTTTTATCGCGCAGCCGTTGCTATTATAATAGCCGCTATCTTTGATGGACTGGATGGGAGGATTTCGAGGCTAACTGATTCCGATAGCGATTTTGGACTGGAGTATGACTCTCTTGCTGATCTAATATCATTTGGAATCGCACCAGCCCTCCTGACATATGTGTGGGTCCTTAAACCCTTTGGCCGGATCGGGTGGATGGCTGCATTCCTATTTGTGATATGTGGTGCATTAAGACTTGCGAGGTATAATACAAAGTCATCTATCATCAGGGATTACCACTTCAGGGGGTTACCTATCCCTGCTGCTGGTGGTGTGATTGCTTCAATTGTGATTATGATGATTATGACAAAGGATATCCTATCTATTGAGAAGATAGAGCCTCTCATCATGGTTATAATCGTATATCTACTGGCATTTTTGATGGTAAGTAATATTAGATACAGAAGCTTAAAGGAATTGGAGCTTAAAAAAAGGAGACCCTTTAATATATTGGTATTTTCTGTCCTGTTCATCTATATCATTGCTACCATACCTGAGATAATGATATTTTTGATAACCGTCCTGTATGCCCTGTCCGGACCTGTAGAAAGCATATTCTTCTCCAGGCGTTCTAAGTCAGCAAAAGTCATAAGTCAGATTAGCGAAGAGAGAAAGGAATAGATTAGTGAAGAGGGGTGAACATATAACGATCTTTGATACAACCCTCAGGGATGGAGAACAGTCCCCTGGTTTCAGTATGAATACAGAGGAGAAGGTGAGGCTTGCAACACAGTTGGCAAGACTTAAGATTGATGTCATAGAGGCAGGCTTCCCCATAGCCTCTGAGGGTGATTTTGAGGCAGTAAAAGAGATCGCAAGAAGTGTAAAGGGGTCGATCATTGCGGGTCTTTGCCGGGTGATAAAGAAGGATATAGACCGTGCATGGAAAGCCCTTAAGTATGCTGAAAGGGCGAGGATCCATACCTTTGTCTCTACCTCGGATATCCATCTAAAATATCAGTTAAAGAAGAGTAGAGAAGAGGTACTCCATGAGGCAGTAGAGGCAGTAAGATATGCTAGAAAATATACCGATGACGTGGAGTTCTCGGCCATGGATGCAGTGAGAAGTGATCTTGAATACCTCTTCCGTGTAATAGAGGCTACCATAGACGCTGGTGCTACCACCATTAATATACCGGACACTGTAGGATATGCCATACCAACAGAGTTTGGCTCAATGATAAAAAAGATAAGGGAGAATGTCCCTAATATAGACAAGGCTGTGATAAGTGTACACTGTCACAACGATCTAGGATTGGCTGTTGCCAACTCCCTTACTGCTATAGAGAATGGTGCAAGACAGGTAGAATGCACTATAAACGGTATTGGAGAACGTGCCGGAAATGCCTCCTTGGAAGAGGTGGTTATGGCACTTAAGACAAGAGTTGATTATCTCCATTTAAAGACAAGGATAAAGACAAAGGAGATATACAAGACAAGCAAGTTGCTAAGTAGTATTACAGGTATAGTGGTTCAACCAAACAAGGCTATAGTAGGGGAGAATGCCTTTGCACACGAATCAGGTATCCATCAAGATGGGGTACTGAAGGAGAGGACTACTTACGAAATAATGACTCCTGAATCTATCGGCCTTACGAAGAATAAACTGGTGTTGGGGAAACACTCTGGAAGGCATGCATTCTCAAAAAGGCTTGAGGCCCTGGGATTTAAACTCAGTAAAGAAAAACTGGAAAGGGCCTTTGTACGATTCAAGAGATTGGCAGATATGAAGAAGGAGATATTTGATGAAGACCTTGAGGCTATAGTAGAGGATGAGATATCTCAGGTACCAGAGACATTCGTGCTGGAGTATTTACAGACCACAAGCGGGAGTCATACCATCCCCACTGCTACTATAAAACTAAAGAGGGGAGATACGATTACACAGGATGCTGCTATAGGTGATGGTCCTGTGGATGCGACCTATAAGGCCATTGATAGAATAACAGGGATACCAGGGACATTGATAACATATTCAATAAGGGCAGTTACAGGGGGGAAGGATGCTATTGGTGAGGTTGTAATAAGGGTAGCGTTCAATGGGGATATTGTGACAGGGAGAGGGGCGAGTACCGATGTAATAGAGGCAAGCGCCAAGGCATATCTTAATGCTGTAAATAAAGTAGTATATAAAAATGAAGTACCTAAAGTTAAAAGGTAACCGTTCACAGTTATCAGTTTACAGTTTTTTCAATGAATCATTTTGTTTTCATTAACTGTAAACTGATAACTGTGAACGGTTACCTTATTAGTCATGGATTATAGGTCATAGGTTAATTTATATGGTAGCATGGTTTCAAAGGGTTAAGGCCCCACTGGTAAGGATAAAAAAAAATAGAGTAACAGTCCCGAATGGAATGTGGATGAAATGTGATAGGTGTAGGGAGATAATCTACAGGACTGAGTTTGAGAATAATGCCAAGGTCTGTCAAAAATGTAACTATCATTATAGAATCAGTGCGATGGACAGGATTGAATTACTCCTTGATGAGGGGAGTTTTCAGGAATTTGACAGGGATTTGACATCCACAGATCCGCTTAAATTCAGGGATACCATGAAATATAAGGATAGATTGAAGAAGTCGACAAAAAAGACGAAACTGAAAGATGCTATTGTATGCGGCGCAGGAAGCATGAACCATCACCGGATAGAGATATGTGCCTTTGAATTTAACTTTATGGGTGGGAGTATGGGATCGGTTGTTGGCGAAAAGATAACAAGGGGTATAGAACGTGCTATCCATAAGAAGGTCCCCATGCTCATAGTCTCCTGCTCAGGGGGTGCACGTATGCAGGAGGGGATCCTTTCACTTATGCAGCTGGCAAAGACCACGGCTGCCCTTTCAAGACTCTCAGAAGCAAGAATCCCTTATATCTCTATCCTGACAGATCCTACAACAGGTGGGGTCACTGCTAGTATAGCCATGCTTGGCGATATCATTATTGCTGAACCAGAGGCATTGATTTGTTTTGCTGGCCCAAGAGTCATTGAACAGACTATCAAACAAAAACTCCCTGATGGGTTTCAGCGATCCGAATTTCTCTTAGAACATGGTTTTGTTGATATGCTTCTACACAGAAAAGATATGAAGAGTACCATAAGCAAACTACTCGATTTTTTCAGAAATAAAGAGGATTGAAGACTAATGAAAAACCACAAAGACACAAAGTACACAAAGAAATCAGTTCTTTGTGTACTTTGTGTCTTTGTGGTTTGAACTTTATTTCCGAACCAAAGATGATGAGAAATTATAATGAAACTCTTCAATATCTTTTCAATCTTCAACGACTTGGAATTGATTTAAATCTCACTAGAATCTCTGGGCTGCTTCAGATCGGAAGAGCGTCGTGTAGGGAAAGAGTGTAGATCTCGGTGGTCGCCGTAACATTAAAAAAAAAAAAATACGACAGATAAATAATAAAAAAAAAAAAAAATATCACACTATACTCGTCCGACTCCCAGCTCTCCTACACCTGACTACCGATAGTCATTCC
>CAJVYE010000117.1 GCA_913009285.1 uncultured Nitrospirota bacterium
AAGGCTATCTTCCCATGTACGGGTTAAGGGCGGAGAAAGAGTAGCGAGATTCTGCATATGATCAGACATGGTTGCATAGAGCCAATCATCTGTCCCACCACCATAGTTGAGAATGTTTGTGTATCCAAGAGCTTTTAAGGTCACATAACTATGTGCCGAGGTTGCCCCTTCTCAACTTCAATAGAATATGATCGGATCATTCTTACCGATATTATTTTCAGTAAAGAAGGTCTGCAAATCCGGATTCATTGCGATATTGCCATCAACATCCCTCAGCCATAAACATTCTGCTGAAAATCCACCTACGCCCGAGAGACATCCATTTTGTGTATCCATTGAATCCTTCCAGTCATACAACTTCTGAACACCTGGAATATAATAGTTCTGCAAAGGATCATACCAATTTGGTTCAACAGACCATACTGATATTCCTCCTGCCAGCAGAGGATCATTAGAAGGAAACCTCACATCAAGTATTGCCCCATGAACCTTACCCGAGGATATTGCCTGCACCAGGGTCTTATCCGCAAATATGTCTTCTCTTACCTCAGGAATAAATTTTCCACGGACTATTGTCGGGCCTGTACTGCCTTGTACAACAGCCCCCCCGACTGGCCACCAATTTTTCAACCCTCCATCGAGTATATGCATCTTCTCCGGGGGATAGCCATAAAGCTCGAGGAGCCAGTAGAGATATCCTGTATAAAGGACATCATGATTGTATTTCTGTTGTATATAAAAGACAAGATCAATGTCGTTTCTTGGGTCTGATGGGTAACCATGGGTAATGCCTAATTCCTCAAATATCCATGCCACTGAATTTGGCTCTGTCTGAGAAAGATAACCGGGATCTTCCAGAGTACAGGTCCCGTCAGTATTATCAGTTGGATCACCATAATCCCAATTTAAACGTGCACTCCCTTTCATTGTATAGAGTTCAAAATCAGGTAGGTGGTGTTTAGGTTCTTTAGTAATGGGATCTACATATGGCCAGCGGGCCTTAACTGCTTCCCATATTATATTGCCATCTGCATCACTCTTTCCTATATGGGCATCGTTATAATTAACTCCAAGATAATCAGGTTCGTTTATTAATTCATCTTGTGTAATGGTTATAAAGAGCACAGGGGGGTTTGAGGGGTCTTCTGATGCCTGGGTATTAATATCATTATCATTTCCACCCAGATTCTCATCCAGCCAGGCCTTATCTATAATAGTACCATTTGGCTTGGTACAGCCTGCAAATAAGATACCGACTCCTAGTATTAAGAATAGGATGAAACCATTAAATAAGCCCTTTTTAATATTCATTAAATTCATACCCGCTCTCCTTTCCTTTTTTGTTTATATGCGTTTCTGGCATAATTTATATTCTTAAGACTCTCTGATCTTCACCTCCTTTATTAGGCATCAGAATTACAACTCATTGATATATATGCCGTTACAATACTTTATAAATCTATCGACATCTTTCCCCCTCTTAGATTTCCTGGATAGTGCAAAAAATCTATCTTTGGGCCATAACCCTATTTCGATCATTTAATATTTTTTTTAATTATTAAAATAATAGATATTATTACATAGAAAAGTTAATTGTCTTCAGTGTAAAATATATGTATTAATTTGTCAAGGTTTTTTTGTTTTTTTTCACACCATAACCTATAACCCTGCCAGATCAAGTAACAGTGGGAGATGTCCCTCTGATCCGATAGGCATGATGTGGATGCCATCTACCATATCCTTTATACTGTGAATAAACTCTGAGACCACCTCAATCCCTTTACGGATAGGGTCATCAGCCGATTCCAATGTAGAGATAATATTATCTGGAACCGGCATAGTAAGCACCTTCTCATTCAAAAAATGTATCATCTTTACTGATCTCAAAGGGGTTACTCCTATAAGGATCTTTGTGTTAATATCCTTAACCCTGTCAAGGAATTCCTTTAGTGATTCTTCATCAAAGAATGGTTGTGTCTGAAAAAATTCTGCCCCAACCTCTATCTTTTTCCTAACCTTCATTAATTGCAAATCAAAAGGGACTGCAAATGGGTTTAATACCCCCCCCCAAAAAAACTCTGGTGATCCATTCAGCCTTTTGCCATTCATACTCTCCCCTCTGTTAAGCCCCCTTATCATATCCATAAGTTGAACAGAATCGAGGTCAAATACCGCCTTAGCATCTGGATGATCACCCAATGAGGGGTGATCCCCTGTCATCACGCAGAGAGTCTCGATACCCAGGGCAGCCGCACCAAGCACATCTGATTGAAGGGCGAGTCTATTTCTATCTCGGCAGGTTATCTGCATAATAGGTTCATGTCCAGATTCTTTAAGTAGATGGCTAAAGGCAAGGGAGCTCATCCTCATTATACCCCGCTGGTTATCTGTTACATTGATACCATCAATTCTCCCAGCTAATTTTTTGGTAATATCCAGGGCATCTCTAACATCTGTTCCCCTTGGTGGAGGTATTTCAACGGTAACAACAAAATCCTTCTTATTGAATGCGTCACGCAATTTCATAAAAATACTATACATCGGGAGGGACTTAAAAGGCAATCATTTTTTATGGCTGATAGCTCTTAGCTGATAGCTCATAGCTCTTAGTATTTATAATAATGGGGGATAAAAGACTGGATCAATGAAGCAAAAAGATCAAACTGTTAGGCTTACACTATTACAATGAGCTATCAGCTAAGAGCCATGAGCTATCAACTATCCGAGACGTTTAATTACACCTGCATCCTCATGATCTCCTGATATGCCTCAATGATCTTATTCCTTACCTGCATGGTTAATCGGAATGCTGTATCTGCCTTACTTAGAGCTATCATGGTTTCATGGATATTCTTGGTATCACCTGTGACCATCTCCTCAATCGCCTTATCCGCTTCTTTCTGAAGTTCATTCACCTTACTAAGAGACTCTACCAGGGTCTCGCCAAAGCTTTTTTCTCCCTTTACAGGTGACTGAACAGAGGTTCCATCCCTATTAATAGAAGGCGTAAGTATCGACTCTATATGATCCTTACTCGGTATATCGTTCATATCTTATCTTCCCTGCTCAATAGCATATTTTATCAATTCGCCTCTTTTAGTCATTGCCCTGATAGTTGCAATGTACATCAACTGATTTTCAGCAAGCTTTGTCATCTCCCTGTCTATATCCACATTGTTACCATCAAGTCTGGATACCCCTCTCTCTGGTATTATTTCAGGTTTTATACCCTTTAAATCCTTCTTCCTTCCACCTATATGTTTGGAATCGGTTGTCTTCATGGCTAAGGTATCTCCTGAACCGATCGCTGATCTTAATTCCTTCTCAAATCTTATATCAACAGCCTTATAGCCAGGGGTATCAACATTTGCGATATTGCTCGCGATAATGGTGTGTCTCATCGACTGGAAATCAAGCGCCTTCTTCAACATCTGAGGTAGAGCATCAGAAAAGAGCATCTTTTCTATAGCTGTTGGCATTCTTGATACCTCCTTGAAAGTCGAGAGTTTACGAGTTGCGAGTTTAGATATTAACCCGTAACCAGTAACCCGCAACTCGTAACACAAATGCAATAAAATGGAAATTCCTATACTGTACTCAAGTAGGCCATAAATTGGGATTTTCGCATCTCATCTTCAAATCATCTTTGACCGATCCTCAATCGCAAAATCCTCGAAATAGCGCTACTATTCCTGCGGTTTTGCTCAATCAGATCGGCCAAATCTGATCTAAACCTGAGCGCGAAAAATCCAAATTTATGGCCTACTTGAGTATAGTTTTACCTTTCTTTTGTGCACTGTGTACACACCCCAATAAACTCTAGTCTATGCCCGATTATCTCGTAATCACTCTTCCCATGCAGGGCATCTTCAATGGCAGTGATCGGTCCAATCGGTACATCTTTGATACGGTCGCAATGTATACAGCGTACATGATAATGGTTATTTGCATTACCATCGAACCTTTTTTGAATGCCCCCTAATTCCAGTTTTTGTATCATACCACATTCTGATAGAATCTCAAGATTACGGTAAACAGTGCCTAAGCTAATCCGCGGTAGCCGTAGCCGAACCATTTCATAAACCCTATCGGCTGTTGGATGTGAAGAGACCTTTCTAAGCTCTTCCAGGATGACTCTACGCTGGGCAGTCATCCTATACCTTTGGCTTAATGCCATCCCCTAATCCTCCTTGTTTGAAATAATAACTATTGTCAATATGCAGTTTAATGATTTTTTTGTCAAGTCCTTTTTAAAAATCTTTGGAAAAAATTAGGTGGTGTCAATCAGATTCTATAGCTCTCATCTGACAGACCCTATAATAACGAAAAAACTCTTAACTCCTGGCCCGTCCCTAAGCATTCTCGTTTCGGAAACTTGACAATAAACCATATTATCCTATATTATAATTGATTATGTAGTTTTCAATTGATAAAATCCTAAATATGTATACAGACTTCTACCAATTCAGAAGAAAACCATTTGACCAGACCCCAGATATAAGGTTCTTCTATCAGAGTTCTGTCCACAAGAGGGCCCTTGCCTATCTCATCTATGGATTGATGGACAAAAAGGGATTTATCACCATCTCTGGAGAGATAGGGGCGGGGAAGACGACCCTGATTCGCCAGTTGATGAATGGTCTGGATAAAAATGTAGTAGTGGCGCATATTACAAACCCAAGGTTGCCGCCTGTAGAACTTCTCCAGATGATCCTTCATGATTTTGGTATAGGAAATCATTATAGTAGCAAAGTAAGATCGGAAGAGCACACGTCTGAACTCCAGTCACATTCCTTTATCTCGTATGCCGTCTTCTGCTTGAAAAAAAAAAAA